>NZ_JACVUU010000100.1:0-304 GCF_016516145.1 Klebsiella sp. S69
TTTGAAGGCTTTTCGGATCAGCTGCATAGTCAGGTAACATCGCAAAAAACAGCATGTTATCTGACGACTTCTTAATGCGACAGAGCCCTTCACCGGACTGAAGAAGGAACAGGCATTCATCTGTTCACAATCCGGAGCCTTAACCCTGTGGATAACCTGATGGCAGACGGCTGAGACGTACGGGGCGACAGGGTTACCGATGATTGTACCTTTTTTGAACAATCAGGGTGTGCATCAGCGGTCCCGGGATTTGTCTCCGGCCACGGAGAGGCCGATATACACGCCCGCGCCCCAGATGACCTGG
>NZ_JACVUU010000101.1:0-301 GCF_016516145.1 Klebsiella sp. S69
CGTCAGCTCAAACGCCGGGGAACGCTCGCTGACGTTCCCGGCCTTGTCGGTCACGGTGGTGCTCAGGCTGTGGCTGCCCTCGTCCAGGGTATCCGGCGTAAAGCTCCAGCGTCCGTCCTCCCCGGCAACCACCGTACCCAGTACGGTATCGCCGTCGTAGATCGTGACCGTGGCCCCCGCCTCCGCCGTGCCGCTCAGGGTCGGCGTGGCATCGTTGGTCAGATCCCCGCTGGCCAGCGGGCCGGTGTGTCCGGCCACGTCGTCGGTCACCTCCGGCGCACTGGCAGACGGCGCGGTGGTA
>NZ_JACVUU010000102.1:0-301 GCF_016516145.1 Klebsiella sp. S69
CCCCGGGAGCAGAGTACAGCGCGGCATAATCTCCCGGAGGCGATGCTGCGCCTATGTCCCGGCTACGGGATGGCAGATGGCGGTGAACCTGTAGCCCGGGCAGGCGCTTTGCGCCGCCCCCGGGAGCAGAGAACAGCGCGGCATAATTTCCCGGAGGCGATGCTGCGCATCTGTCCGGGCTACGGGCTGGCAGATGGCGGTGAACCTGTAGCCCGGGCAGGCGCTTTGCGCCGCCCCGGGAGCAGAATATAGCGCGGCATAATCTCCCGGAGGCGATGCTGCGCATCTGTCCGGGCTACGG
>NZ_JACVUU010000103.1:0-283 GCF_016516145.1 Klebsiella sp. S69
CAGCGTAGACGGGCAGTCAGGGCTGGATATTATCGGCCCCTGGCAGGGCGGCGGCGGTGGCTGCTGTTACGGCGTGCCGACGAAATGGAAACCGGGAATGACGGTGAAAGTGGAATGGCAAACCGGAGAAGCTTCCACAGATGATTTTCCAGGATATGAACATTGGGATAAATATCTGGAATGGGAAAAAAAAATAAAAGAAAGTCATCGGGAGCATAGCCGAATAGTCCCTGTTCCCGATTATACCGGGCAAAAAACCTGCGGAATAAAGGTTCACTTTTTA
>NZ_JACVUU010000104.1:0-277 GCF_016516145.1 Klebsiella sp. S69
TTTTAAAGAGCAAATATCTCAAACGTCACCCGAAGATGAGTTTTGAGATATTAAGGCAGGTGACTTTCACTCACGAACCAGCAAGTGGCGTCCCCTAGGGGATTCGAACCCCTGTTACCGCCGTGAAAGGGCGGTGTCCTGGGCCTCTAGACGAAGGGGACACTGAAGTCTCAATCGCAAGACGCCTTGCTATTTACTTTTCATCAGACAATCTGTGTGGACACTGCAAAGGCAGGTTCTTTCAGGTAAGGAGGTGATCCAACCGCAGGTTCCCCTA
>NZ_JACVUU010000105.1:0-276 GCF_016516145.1 Klebsiella sp. S69
GAACCGTGAGGCTTAACCTTACAACGCCGAAGATGTTTTGGCGATTTGAGAGAAGATATTTTCAGCCTGGATTCAGAGTCCGAAGGATTTTGCGCTGAGACAAGGCGGCAAAGGCAGCGACGGAAGGAGCATACATGAGTATGTGACTGACGTTCGCAAGAGCAGCCAACGCAGTATCAGTGCGAAAGACACAGGACAGAGTACAAAGAATTTGCCTGGCGGCACTAGCGCGGTGGTCCCACCTGACCCCATGCCGAACTCAGAAGTGAAACGCCG
>NZ_JACVUU010000106.1:0-268 GCF_016516145.1 Klebsiella sp. S69
GACGGCTAAACGGGATACTGCGGCAGCGCTGCGTTTCTTTCGCAAGGCCATCCGTAACCACGGCGAACCTGAGGTGTTGACGATCGATAAAAGCGGCGCCAATACTGCGGCTCTGGCCACGCTCAATGCCAACAAACCTGAGGAAGAAGCTATTACCATCAGGCAAAGCAAGTATCTGAATAACCTGACTGAGCAGGATCACCGTAATATTAAACGGCGGATACGTCTGATGCCGGGATTCAAATCGTTTCGCCGGGCGCAGACGATA
>NZ_JACVUU010000107.1:0-267 GCF_016516145.1 Klebsiella sp. S69
TTCTGACAGCGACTCGGACTCTGACAGTGATTCTGACTCTGACAGCGATTCTGACTCTGACAGCGACTCGGATTCTGACAGCGACTCGGATTCCGACAGCGATTCGGATTCGGACAGTGACTCGGATTCGGACAGCGATTCGGAATCTGACAGCGACTCGGATTCTGACAGCGATTCCGACTCTGACAGCGACTCGGATTCGGACAGCGATTCGGATTCTGACAGCGACTCGGACTCTGACAGTGATTCTGACTCTGACAGCGATTC
>NZ_JACVUU010000108.1:0-265 GCF_016516145.1 Klebsiella sp. S69
GTAGTCGTAGCAACTGGTGGTGACTTTTATTTGATCGCAGGGTAAAAAGTGGACCTTTATTCCGCAGGTTTTTTGCCCGGTATAATCGGGAACAGATACTGTCTGGCTATGTTTCCGGTTTTGAGCTTTGATTTTTTTTTCCCATTCTAAGTACTTATCTGTATTAGCAAATCCAGGAAAACCTTTAGACCCTCCCACACCGGTTTCCCACTCAACTTTCACCGTCATTCCCGGTTTCCATTTCGTTGGCACACCGTAACAGCAG
>NZ_JACVUU010000109.1:0-260 GCF_016516145.1 Klebsiella sp. S69
AACAATTTTATCAGTTAGCTGCCTGAAAAATCAGCAGGATACATTTTGCTGACATGCATACGCTAATGCGACAGAGCCCGTTGGCCTCAACACGATTTTACGGCACTTAAAAACTCCGGCCGCAGTCGGTAACCTCGCGCATACAACCGGACAGTGACGTCATTGTCTGCGCGGAAATGGACGAACACTAGGGCTACGTCGGGGCCAACTCTGATGTAGCCCCCTGAAACACCAGACAGTAGCTGTATCTCCAGATAAGA
>NZ_JACVUU010000010.1:0-198884 GCF_016516145.1 Klebsiella sp. S69
TTAGCAACGACCATACTGGTCTTTAATACGGATAATGTCGTCTTCGCCCAGGTAGGAGCCGGACTGGATCTCCAGCACTTCCAGCGGGATACGTCCCGGGTTCTCGAGGCAGTGCTCGGCACCAATGGGAATAAAGGTCGACTGATTTTCAGTCAGCAGGAACTGCTTGCCGTTGACCGTTATCTGCCCCGTCCCGGCGAGGATCACCCAGTGCTCGGCGCGGTGGTGGTGCATCTGCATGGAGAACGCCCCGCCCGGCTTGACGGTGATACGGTTAACGTTGAAGCGCGGCGTCTGGACCACCACATCGCTGCGGCCCCACGGACGGTAGATTTCGCGGTGTCGTTTGTATTCGCTGCGCTGGTTGGCCTTCAGGTACTCCACGACCTTTTTCACGTCCTGGGCGCGGTTTTTATTCATCACCAGCACCGCATCCTTGGTGCTGACGATCACCAGGTCCTCAACGCCGATAGCCGCCACCAGCTTTTCGTCGCTGTTGATGTAGCAGTTCTGGCTGTTGTGCACCCAGGCATCGCCGGTCAGCACGTTGCCCAGCTCATCTTTCGGGCTGACGTCCCACAGGGCTGACCAGGAGCCGACGTCGCTCCAGTCTGCGTCCAGCCCCACCACCACCGCATCGGCGGTCTTTTCCATCACCGCATAGTCAACGGATTCGTCGGGACAGGTGCTGAACACCTCATGCGGGATGCTGATAAAGTCGCTGCCGCTGTCGGCGGCGCGGACCGCAGCCGTGCAGACTTCGAGAATATCCGGGCGGAATTTTGCCAGTTCGGAGAGATACTTTTTCGCCCGGAACATGAACATGCCGCTGTTCCAGTAATATTCTCCGGAGGCCAGATAGGCCTGCGCACGCTCCAGGTCCGGCTTCTCGACAAAGCGGGCGACCTGATAAGGCGTGTGCTCCCCTTCCCCCAGCGCATCACCGCGCTGGATATAGCCGTAGCCGGTTTCGGGGGTGTTCGGAACGATACCGAAGGTGACCAGATGGTCAGCCTGCGCATACTGCTCCGCGACGCGAATGGCGTCGTGGAAGACCTGCTGATTATTGATGATGTGGTCCGCTGCCAGGACAAGCATCAGCGGGTCATCGCCATTCTGCGTGGCCTGCAGCGCCGCGAGGGCGATGGCCGGTGCCGTGTTGCGGCCCACCGGCTCAAGGATGATATTTTTTGACAGTTTACCGAGCTGTCTCAGCTGTTCAGCCACCAGGAAGCGGTGCTCTTCATTGCAGATAACCATAGGCTCATGGGTATCCAGACCGGAGAGGCGCGAGATGGTTTCCTGCAACATGGAGTTCTGCCCGTACAGTCGGAGAAACTGTTTTGGATAGAGTTCACGGGACATCGGCCACAGGCGGCTACCGGTGCCACCCGCCATAATCACAGGAAGTAACATGATAAAATCCTTAATAAAATGAAATATTAAATATGACGTTATGGAAGTAATGACTTCTTCTTTTGCAAATTTTGACAAAATTGCAAAAGAAGAAAGATTAAAAAAATTTCGGATGGAATATAAATCTTATATTTTCTAATAAAAACTGAAATTAGATTCCGTGTTACCCCATTAAAAAACAACCTGGCTATTGCCAGGCTGTTTTATCACGAATTAATCAAGCCATTCAGTATGGAATACACCTTCTTTATCGGTACGCTTATATGTGTGCGCGCCGAAATAGTCACGCTGCGCCTGAATCAGGTTTGCGGGCAGAACAGCGGAACGATAGCTATCGTAGTAGGCAATAGCCGCAGAGAAGGTTGGAACCGGAATACCATTCTGCACTGCATATGCAACCACATCGCGCAGCGCTTGTTGATAATCATCGGCGATCTGCTTGAAGTAAGGCGCCAACAGCAGGTTGGCAATACCCGCATTCTGCTCATAGGCATCAGTGATCTTTTGCAGGAACTGAGCACGGATGATGCAGCCTGCACGGAAGATTTTTGCAATCTCGCCGTAGTTCAGCTCCCAGTGGTATTCATCAGACGCAGCACGGAGCTGGGAGAAACCTTGAGCGTAAGAGACGATTTTGCCCAGATAGAGAGCGCGACGAACTTCCTCAATGAACTCTTCTTTATCACCAGCAGTCTTCGCTTGCGGCCCGGTAAGAACCTTAGATGCAGCAACACGCTGGTCTTTCAGGGAGGAGATATAGCGAGCAAAGACTGACTCAGTGATAAGCGATAGCGGTTCGCCCAGATCCAGAGAACTCTGGCTGGTCCATTTACCGGTACCTTTGTTTGCTGCTTCATCAAGGATCACGTCAACCAGGTATTTACCCTCTTCATCCTTTTTGGTGAAGATGTCTTTGGTGATGTCAATCAGATAGCTGCTCAGCTCGCCTTCATTCCACTCAGTGAAAGTTTGCGCAAGCTCTTCATTAGAAAGCGCCAGGCCACCTTTCAGTAAAGCGTAGGCTTCAGCGATCAGCTGCATATCGCCGTATTCAATACCGTTGTGAACCATTTTGACATAATGACCAGCACCATCCGCACCGATATAGGTTACGCACGGCTCACCGTCTTCTGCAACTGCGGCAATCTGCTTGAGAATTGGCGCAACCAGTTCATAAGCTTCTTTCTGACCACCAGGCATGATAGAAGGACCTTTAAGCGCGCCCTCTTCACCGCCGGACACACCGGTGCCAATGAAGTTAAAGCCTTCTGCAGAAAGTTCGCGATTACGACGAATAGTATCCTGGAAGAAGGTGTTACCACCATCAATGATGATGTCACCCTTATCCAGGTAAGGCTTCAGAGAGTCGATGGCACTGTCAGTGCCTGCACCCGCCTTCACCATTAACAGGATACGGCGCGGAGTCTCGAGTGATTCAACAAACTCTTGCACAGTATAATGTGGGACCAGTTTCTTGCCTGGATTCTCAGCAATCACTTCTTCGGTCTTTTCACGGGAGCGGTTGAAAACGGAGACGGTATAACCACGGCTCTCGATGTTGAGCGCAAGGTTACGCCCCATCACTGCCATACCGACAACCCCGATCTGTTGCTTGGACATTACATACTCCTGTCAGGTGTGGTCACTGCGACTGTTCGCAGCTTAAATGTGATGAATATGTTAGCGCAAAATGATTGAAGAGCATAGGTTGAAATTGTGTTACTCATTAATAGGGATAACATAATGAACAATTGTAAGGTTTCAACAATTATATATCGTAACGTTTGACTTTATACAATGAATCCAATTCTTTTTAAGAAGTATTTAGCGACTTTATAAATAAAAACGTTATACTTAGCTATAAATACTAACGAATCAGTGTTTTCTTTAAGAACTTTGGCAAGTGACTCATTAGTGGATTGGCTTAAAGTGATATTAGATTGCTTTAATATTGAAAAAATATGTACAATATTCTGTCTAATTCTTACATTAAGATATTTTTCACATAACCCGGTTGAATTATTTTTTAGTTCCACCAAAGTATTTATACTCTCAAGATAACCTATGATATTTTTCTCTGAACGAGAAGTTTGCATTATAGAGCCTGCTCGCACTCGTCGCTTGAAATACTTCTTATTAGTTATAACTGTTAAGGAAGCCTTAAGAAATAAACGGGGAGTAAATTCCTCATCCTCGTGAATAATTCTTTTAAAGAATAAATTATTATCGCTGTGAAGGCTTTTTTTGAAAATGTAAAGCCAAGCATTAGGAAAAAAAGTTCCATTTTGAGATAGTTTTACAAAAGCATTACAACCAGTATCATATACGCCTTCGATTGTACGTTTATACACAGGCAGTTTATCTTTTTGAATGTTTGCATCTGATGTACTTTCATCAGAAAATGATTCAGCAGAAAATGCAAATACATCGATGCATGGATTTTCTTTATAGATTTTAATGAAATCGCTTATTAGATCCGGCATTAATAAATCATCTGAATCGAAATAATAGATAAACTCGCCGGATGCCAACATTGTGCCTTCATTACGTGCTTGTCCCAACCCCTGATTAATTGTATGAATAATTTTTACAAAAGGGATTTGGCCATAATTAGCGTCAATGATATCGCCAGAACCATCAGTAGAGCCGTCATCAACGATAATAACTTCAAAGGGTTTAACCTTTTGATTTATAACAGAGTCAATTGCTTGTAAAACATAATCCTTTACATTGTATACGGGGATGATGACCGAAACAGTGGGAATATTGATGCTGTTCATACTTTAACTAACTCGCAATTAGGAACGGTATGCGTCCAAGCATCGTAATATGTAGAGTTTTTCCCATAGGAATTATCGAGAAGTTTAGTTGGCATATCAAGAAGGCAACATAAAATATGGCCATGCATCCTTGAAGTAACGACAATCTTATGAGAAAGGAAGTATTCATTGACACGTTTTACAAGCTGATCAGTATAATTCCCCCAGAGCTGGGACGTAGGGATAATGTATCTTCCAGCGATATTATTTATGCGTTCAGCTTTGACAAGAGCTCTCATTATAAAACGATCCTTATTCGAGCAAATATCTTCCCAATCCTCATACATAGAAGATTCAGGAGCATCACTAAGGCCTGATAGATCGGTTTTCTCAATATCTTTGCGTAACATCCATAGCGTATCGCGAGTAACTTGAGTCTTATTTTGCCTAGGGAAAATTTGCCATAATGAGTGAGCCATGTCTGGACACATAATAACATTATCGCAAAACTTCTCTTTAAGCAATTTTTCGCTGTTAAGATCACGACAAAAGATAGTCAAATTTTTATGTTCACGTATTATTTTTGCTGAATCGTTCAAAGCTTGCTGATCTTTAAAATGTACCGTCTGAGGCAGGTAAACGATTTTATTATTTGGAAACGCCTTGACTACTTCTTCACGTAAAATTTGATGTTTTGGATATAAATCCCCAAAATTTCCACCTCCATGCAGAAGTATAATAACATCTTCTGGTAGGCTCCTTAAAGACTGGACGTATTTTAAACTACCTTTATCAGTACGTCTAGCCAATACTTGATATTTCTTTTCCCGAAAAAACTGTTCAGTACCTTTATAAATTAACAAATCTCCGACATTGAGATGTAATGGGATATCTAAATAAATAACACGACTCCCTGATGGAACAACTTTCTCTATAACGTCTAATTTCTTCTTCAAAGCAATCATAGGATGCATATTATTTACGCTCTAATAAATTTTCTAATTTTAGGGTTTTTAACAATATAACACTTCATTTCGGAAACAAATTGATTATTGCTGAAAATCAATGTCATACTAAATGTCACTATACCAACGATAATTTGTATAACTAATGTTATTAGCGGAGAACCGGATAAACTAAATAATCCTGCCAACCATGCAGTTAGCATAGTAGGCAACGTCATTTTTAAGGGAAGAAGTATACTCATGATGTATTCACGATAACTACTTCCTAAAACCGGCTTAATAAGTATAAAATAACTTAAGCAGGTGTTTATCACTTGCACCAATAAAAAACCTAACGCGGCACCAGTTCCCCCTCCAAATTTTGCGCCTAACCAAATCATAGGAATAAAAAGAAAGAATTTAAATACGTTAAATTTAAAACTAACATCAACTCGAGCTTTTGCCATCAGCAAAGCACCAATAGGATTTCCAATAGAGCGTAAAAGCCCAACGACACATAAAACTTGTAAAATGGGTGTAATGAATATCCATTTTTCACCGAATAGAGTAAGGACAAAATTATTGGAAACAACTAACAATCCCAACAATGCCGGAAAGTTAATCAAACCGACAAATGACAAAAGTTTATAAAAATTAGTTTTTAATTTTTCATTATCATTTTGTATTTTTGAAAATGCTGGAAAAAGAACTCTTGTCAGTATTGGATTAAGGCGAGACGGTGGAACTACAGCTACATTGCTAGCAAGATTATATCCCCCTGCAATTATAGCTCCCAGAGAACGCGATAGAACGATAGTAGCAATATTTGAATTAAGTTGATTAATCAACGCATCTGCTGTTAAAAAAGCACCAAATTTTAGATTAGATGATATCCCTTGTAATTTAAAGCTGAAGGATGGCTTGTATATTTTTCTACCAACAATAGAAAACATAAGAGTACGAGATAATGACATACAGAGGTATCCCCATATCGCCGTTATCGCGAATGGGTATACATAAGCTGAAGTTAAAGTCACAGTAAAACCAATGATCAAAGACAAAGTTTCTATGATCCCCACTTTCGTAAAATCAAGCTCCTTTTGCATAAGCGCTCTAAACTGCTGTCCATGCGGAATGATTAAAAATGCAAAAGCAAGTGTTTGAATCAATTCTTTGACATCAGGTTGATTAAATAGCAAAGAGATCTGTCTACTAAATAAGAAAACGACAGCAAATACAAAAATACCTAATGAGACGTTTATCCAATATAAGGTTGTTAACTCTGAATTCGATATTTCTTTTTTCTGTATTATTGAATTAGATATTCCGAAATCAGAAATTGTATCTGCAACCATAATAATCAGCAATGATATAGTGAGTATACCAAATTGGTGTGGCGCAAGAATATGGGATAACAAAGTTATTTGGAGAAATGATATAGCGATACTTGCAATTGTCGTAATAGCAGACCATTTTGCGCCTCTAACAGTCTTCTCTTTTAAGCTCATAAATATTTAACTCAATGATAGGAATCGTTTTAAGAAGTGAAAGAAATTTACCCCAAGTACTGAAAGAAAAATGAGAAAATATGTAGTCTGAAGTAATTTTAAAAAAATATTTAGCAAGTTTATTATTTTTATAATCTTGAATTCATTCAATTTTAACCCAGCCTACTTGTGGACTTTTATAGATATATTGAGTTATCCCTTCATCAGTGGAAATTTCAGTGGTCATGCCCCGCTGATAAACATCATTTGAAGGCTGCGACCATGAAACCAATTTTTCAATGTAACAATTTCTTGTGGTAAATAAAGGTCTACCTATATAACTAAAACTGCCAATCGAAACGTTTTCAAAATAAACGCGTGAATTACTCTTTAAATTGACCTCTCTAATATTACCACCTCTGATACTTAAAGGAGTGATATCAACACCAGATACCAGACCTTTGAAAGTACAGTCTGAGAAAATGACTGGGTTAGATAGATTTAAATGATCATAGTTTGCAGTAGGCGAATCGCTGATCTCGGCTGATTTGGCAAATGTGCAATTTGCAAAAAAAATATTGGTCATCTTTTCCCCTAATAATACAGAGGAAATATTGCAACCATTCAATAAAATATTTTCAGCATCTTTCGCTAAAGATAAATTTTTAATGTTGCCACCAATAATTCTTATATTTGATTTAGCCAAAAAAGATTTTTTAACTTTAAAATTACTAAAACTAGAATCTCTAACTCCTTTACCAGAGAAAAATTGATATACAGCAAAATTTTCAAATGCTGAATTACGACCGAAATTAGATACAACATGACTGGTGTTAAATTGACCATCTCTCATCGAGGATTGATCAAGATTTATTACTACAGAACTAAAAACCTGACTCGTGGCAACTTTATCGGAAACATTGTCATATATCATCTGATTAATTGTTGAGTTTCCAATTTGAATAGAGACATTTACATACTTTAAACCTGAGATTAAGGGCTTCGTGCCATCATCGTCTGTCTGAATTAAGGTTCTCTCGGCGTGGATAGTATTAATAACTGAACGTATACACTTAATTTCTAAACATTTATGGTAGGCCCTTTCGCTCTGTATCCTTCCAATAAATAAACAATTCGAAGTATCACCACCCGGCTCTATCCGTAGTTGAAAATTCTTAACATTTCCACAACGTTCAGCCGAAATACTTTGGATTGTTGAGTCCCAAGTCGCAGAAATATGAATTCCAGTACCGTTAAAATTAATTGCTCTAATGCTATCTATAGTCAAAAAGTTACCCTTAATGAATACACCATTAAGGGTAGCATCACGGCTTTCGGAGATAATTAATAATACTCCAACTATAGAGGTATATATCGCTCGGCCATTTTTGACATTACTGCCTGGTACACCAATATATACAACATAACCGTTTTCGTCTTTAAATGAATTAGGATTTACTATTAATCGTCCTGTCCAGTCAACAATAATCTGTTTAATATTTGTAAAATCTAGTGCACGAGTAATCCTCCATGGCCCACCTCTCAAATCAACAGCTTTATTATTTTGTTCCGCAAATTTAATTACCCTCAAAATAATTTCTGTGTGATCTATATCAGCATTATTTGACACTGCGCCAAAATCAATCGGCGATACAGAAACACGGTTAGCTAGATAAGTTTTACTATTTGTTAAATCTTTTTCATTTGAGAGAGTTGCGCCGTTATCTATTTTAGCACTCGATGTGCCAGGCATCAAAAAAGATAAAGTACCTAGCGGGGCTATAAAGTTAAAAAGTTGTCGTCTTGATATGCCCATTTTCCCCTCTCGATATTAATCGATAAAATCATTTTCTTTACCAGCTTAACTACTCTTCTTAAAAGCATAATACAACCCTAAATACAACCAAGGATAAATCATATAAAGCTGAGCACCGAAAATAAAAGGCACACAAAAAAGCAGAAGGAAATATATTCCTATTTTGTCCAACTTAAAATATTTTCTTATTGCAAAAATAAATATCAATAAACCGATTACACCATTTTCTACTAATAAATTAAAAAAGCCTCCCAATCCAGTTAGATCCCATCCTGTCACGACAGGAAAAGAGCCACGATAATTCACATTATTACGAACTAAGGAATATGCACCTAATCCCACACCTAAAAATGGATTATCCTGTAAAATTCTTGGACCAATATCCGTGGCAGCAATCCTACCCATTACTAATGATGAATCATTTTCTCTGCCCTTAATTTCTTCATCAATGTTCTGTATATCTTGATAATAATTGTTAGCAATCTTATAAGTGGCACCAACCCCAATTAAAACTACTATTAAAATCGTCATAAAAAAACGAAATATATTCTTGGGATTCAAAAAGCCACTTAAAAATCTATTATTTTGGAAAAGTATAAAAAATAAAAAAACAAAGAAAGCAACAAAGCCAGCTTTAGACTGCGTTAATAATATTGCAATAAGAAAGAAAGTTGTAATTATTTTTCTTTTATAAAATGTTAGTTCGAGAAAAATCAAAGTTGCTATGTAAAGCCCATATGGGCCACCTTCGACGTAAAACCCTCTCAATCTAAAAGTACTACCATACGATACCAGTGAAGTTTTCAAGACAATATCAATGGCATAAAGAAGAAGTATAATGATCGTGAGAAATACATTATAAGTGAGAAACTTTTTAACAATATAATCAAAGTCTAATCTTTTATTTTTTATCAAATTGAACGGTATTAACGCTACTATTAAGCATAATATAAGTTCTACGTAACGCACCAGAGAAATACTATACTTGCTTTTCAAGGTAGAGAAGTACTCATAATGAATTGAACTAATCATACCTTTGAATATTGATAGCAAAAGAAGAATAGTAAATGCAAGTAAAAACCATAGCATTTTTTTCTCAACACGCCTTATAAAGAATGGAAAAAAAATTATTGCCAGAAGCTCCCAAAACTTCACAGGGCCGATCGTAATGTCTGTTAATTGACAAGAAAGTGCGATAATGAATATAAGTAATTTTACGGATGTATAGTTTCTAGTGTTAATGGTTTCGTATTCAATAGCTTTTATTGCCTCATTCATAATACTATCTCTATATAAAGCATAAATTATTTATTTCTGGAATCTTCAAATAACTTGTATTTTTCAGAGATATAAGCTGAGATTTCGTTTTGGAATCTTGGCACAGAAAATTTTTCAGCATTCAATCTACATTCCATATATGAGATTCTATCTTGATTAAGTTCAAATTTGTTTACAGCATCAATAATAGATGAGATTTCTTGTCTCTCAAAAAGTATCCCTGTTACATTACTTTTGACCGTTTCAAGTGCCCCACCTTTACCAAAGGCAATAACTGGAGTTCCACAGGCTTGAGCCTCTACAGGGGTAATGCCAAAATCTTCTTCAGCAGCGAAAACAAAAGCTTTCGCTTGCCTCATATGTTCTTGCATTACTGAATTAGGCTGATATCCTAAAATTTCAATATTTTTTGTAGCTTTAGACTTGATTTTATCCATTTCAGAACCATCACCAATAACAACTAGCTTTTTATCAGGCATATGGCTAAAGGCTTCGACTATAAGATCCATTCGCTTATAGGGAACCATTCTGGAGGCTGTAAAATAATAATCATCTTTGCACTCACATAATGAAAAGCGCTCCACATCAACAGGAGGATATATTACATCAGCTTCCCGTCCATAAACTTTTTTTATTCTTCGCGCAATAAATTTGGAGTTTGCAATAAAATGATCAACTCCATTGGAAGTACGATGATCCCATATCCTAATTTTATGCAATAGCCATTTTGCTAATAATCCTTTAACTCCAGAATCCATTCCAGCCTCTTTCAAATACTGATGTTGTAAATCCCAAGCATATCGTATAGGAGAATGAACATAGCTAATATGGAGTTGATCAGGCCCCGTCAAAACTCCTTTGGATACAGCATGACTGCTGGACAAAACTATGTCATGTTTGGAAACATCAAGTTGTTCAATTGCTAATGGCATTAACGGTAGATATTTTTGATATTTTTTCTTAGCAAAAGGCATATTCTGTATAAACGTTGTGGTTGCCCTTTTACCATTAAATAATTGTCGATCGCTTTCTGATAAATAATCAACTACTGAATATAAGCTAGCGTTAGGATATAATTCTATAAACTCTTTTATTACTTTCTCTGAGCCCGCATAAGTCACAAGCCAATCCGCGACAATTCCAACATTTAAATCCTTGCTCATGAATAACCTCAATACATTGATAATGAAGGGTCGCTTCATATCATTTTAACCAGAAATATACATCATAAGTATAATAAAACATACATCAATTACGACATGTGAGTCTAATATTGCCATTATATGTTTTACAACTAGTAAAGAATACTATGATTAAGTATATGTTTTTTTAATCATTTAATACTTCGGAGATGATTATCAACTTTTCGTGCAACTTCTTCCCACGTAAACTTTCTTGCCTGCATTAATCCTTTATTTACAAGTTGCTGCCGACAATTATTATCTAAAATAATCTGATTTATAGCATCCGCAATTTCATTTATATTTTCTGGGTCAACCAATAACGCAGCATCACCTGCCACCTCACCCAAAGAAGTTGTCCTTGACGTTACCACTGGGATACCACTTGCCATGGCTTCTATCACTGGTAATCCAAACCCTTCATAAAAAGAAACAAATACTAAAGCTGCTGCTCCTCTGTATAAAAGCGGTAGTTCATCATCCTTTAAATACCCAGTGAAATGGACGGATTCCGTCAAGCCATGATGTTCTATAAAATCTGAAATAGTTTCATTTGGAGATCCAGTAAACACCAGTTTATATTCATTATATAACCCGGACTTCTTGAACGCTAAAATAGTATTATATTCATTTTTATGTGTTTTCCGATTACTCACGCACAGCAAGTATTTAAACCCGAAATTTTTCTTCTCACCTTCCGGTGTAAAGCATTCAGCAACACCGTTACCAACGTTGATTATTTTTGATGGATCTTGCCCTGACCACTGTACTATTCTTGATTTAGAGAATTCTGAAACAGTAAAAATGAATTTCGATTTTGAACAACCGCGCTTAATGATGAAATTATAAAAAGCTTTTTTAAAAAAACTTGAGTTATCTTGGCGATCTAAATGGTTTAAATCATGTATAGTAAATACGTATGGTTCTAATGAAAAAAGAGGTGGTAAAAATCCTGGGAAGAAAACAACACTGTTTTTTTTCTTTATTAACCTAAGCGCTGTTTTTATAGGATCAAAAGGTGAATAAGGCTTGCCAGAAAAACCAGGCGTCTCATAACGATTAATTCTATTGATTTCCTTTGCAAAAGTCCCTATTCCACCAGTCCCTTCCCATCTCATATCCATTAATATTCTACGCATTTATCCTCCATCTTTAAAAATATACTTATTGTTCTTTTAATACCTTACTATAAAGGCTTAAATATTCATCAGTTATTTTGCTTTTATCAAATGGATTTGATACTTCATGAATGGTACCTTTAAATAATAAATTAATACTTTCTGCATTAAAATCTCTGATATCTTTAACCCATGGGAATTTTTCGGATATCTCTTTAATTCCGCCTGTTAAATTGGCGAACACTGGAATCCCACTAACAGCGGCTTCTGCAACAACACGACCGAAAGGTTCGTTCCATTTTGTAGGAAGGAGAAGCACATCCACTTCAGAAAAAAGTTCATCAATAGGTATAAATCCTTTTAACACAATGCCACAATTAATTGCATCCTTCCTCAAAACATCAGAATTACTAGTGGATGCAAAATCGCCTGCTGCAATAAAGTTAAAATTATTTTTATACTTGACTGCATACTCAATAAAGACATCAAATCCTTTTTCGGTTGTTAATCTGCCCAAAAAGCCAATAGTTAGCTTATTGCAAGCTTTTTTTCTAATATTTACTTTTTCTATTGGATTATATATATGTGTATGCGTTGCTTTACCCGCAAAACCATTTTCCTTATGTAAATCACTAATGTATTTACTGATGCCAACCATTGCATCTATTTTTTGGCTCTTCTTCTTTTTATACCATGAGTATGACTTAACGAAGCTATTATTTATGTCCATATTCGCTCCATTTTTAAAAAGTGTAGAGTTAGGATGGAATAAGTAATAATCACGCGTTGTATGGATCAATGGAGATTTAATATCTTCAGCTATATCCCAGATACCAACTGAAAAGCCAGCAAGGTTATTTGTATGTATAATATCTGGGTTGTCATTTGAAATTTCTTTTTGAACCATTTCAACGATAGGATTTTTTAAATAATCTCTTACATGCCAAATCGCTTTTTTTATCTTAGTATGATTTGTTTTATCAAACGGCCAATAAATGTTACGGAGAGGGAAGGATACCACCTCTACTCCGTTATGATTGAAACGTTCTATTTCCTTTTTATTATTTAAAGTTATTACCTTAACTGTAATGCCTCTGGCGACTAAACCTTCTGCAAGTAACTGCACAGAAACTTCCGCCCCACCAAACTTATAAGGATAATATAACGAGTTGACGATAATTATTTTCATGGTAGCACCCCTTAAAACATTAATATGCGCCATCTTTTTTTATAACCACACCAATTGTTTTAAAGAGAATTGCAATATCGTTCCACATTGACCAATTCTTTACATACCAAGCATCCAGATAGACCCTTGTTTCATAATCAACGTCACTTCTACCACTAACTTGCCACAATCCTGTCATACCCGGTTTGCTTAATAAATAATAATCGACCTCTTCATTATATCTTTCCAATTCAGCTGTAATTATAGGACGAGGCCCAACTAAACTCATTTCTCCTTTGAGAACATTAAATAATTGAGGTAATTCATCTAAACTTGTTTTTCGCAAAAAATGACCTATTTTTGTAATACGAGGATCATTCTTCAATTTAAATGTTTCATCCCATTCTGCTTTTGCATCAGGATTATTAGCCAACAATTCTTCTAAAACCTCCTTAGAGTTTGTGACCATAGAGCGAAACTTCAGACATTTAAATGGCTTACCATCTTTACCAATTCTTTCATGTCCATAAATTGCCGCCCCTCCGTCTTGCTTAACTTTTTTACTAATATACAGCAGAAGTGGTGATATTATTATTATAATTAGCGTTGCACCAATAACATCAAAAAGCCGTTTGATTATTCGTGAAGACCATTTAGCTAAGTTTTGCTGTACTCGGAAAATCATTACTTCGTGGCTAAAAATGAATGACATATCAGTGCTATCTAATGGCATTCCTCGTAAGGTTGGTATTACTGAAACATATCGATACCCTTTAATCATGAAGTTGCGTAACCACGCATTTCTGATATCACTTTGTGCTGATTCAACAGCAACTATAAACTGCGTTTTTTTATCAATTGTACTTAGCCAATTTTGATCATTAATAATAACTGGCACACCATCAATATTACTCTCCAGTGTGTCATGCGCTTCTGTAGAGATAAACCCTACAATTTCAAGCCCAAGATTACCTTCACTATTTATTGCTTTGTACGCTTCTTTTGCATTAGAACCACTACCTATAATCCATGTTGGCCTTCGCCATAATCCAAAGAAATTTAAAATATGCTTAGTAATCATACGTGAAACTGGTACTAGTATGATTATTAACAACCAAGTCAGTATCCACAAATAACGTGATATTGACCAAGTTGTAAATGCTACAACTGCAATTTCAATCACAGCAAATATTACTAAAGTTCTTAATATTTCCTTAAGCTCAAACCAAAATGTTTTTCGATAAAAATAATGTCGTAACCTAATTGAATACCAACCAACGCAACAGATAGCGAGTAGCCAATGTAAAACTGTCCACTCTTCAATTTGTGCAGAGCTATATAAATCAACGCTCTGATTTGTTGTTAAAATAGCTAATGCTATATAAAGCGATATTGTAAAACTTAACAAATCTGAAAAGGCAAGAGCGGCGCTGACGATAAAGTTTCTCGCAAGAAGTGTCATACCTTCCTCTCTGTTCGAAGAATCATACTTTAAACCTATAATGTTTAAGCCAATAAATATTTTATTGGCTTAATTTTCTATGATTTAGTCTTTTTTGTCAGAATATGAATAGCCATAATGGTTATATCCATATCCATAATAACTACTGGCTTTCTTCACAACACCATTCAAAATACATCCTTTGACATGTATTCCACTTTGCTCAAATCGTTTCATACTAACTTCTATTTCTTTTGCTGTATTTAATTCGAAACGAGCGACCAAAAGTGTTGTCCCGACATAACCTCCAATAATTGCAGCATCAGTAACCGCTAAAATTGGTGGTGTATCAACAATAACCAAATCATAATTTTTCGCGGCCCAACTCAGCAACTCCTGAAAACGATGATGCATTAATAATTCTGCGGGGTTTGGCGGCACCATTCCTCTAGATATATAGTCGAATCCAATGGCTGGTATTTTTTTGACTACCTGGGTGATTTGTGACATACCAGATAAATACTCAGACAAACCATTTTCATTATTCGTCGAAAATAATTTATGGGTATAACCTTTCCTCATATCTGCATCAATAAATAATACAGTTTTATCAGCCTGAGAAATAATCTTCGCAAGATTAGAACTTACGAAAGTTTTACCTGCGTTGGGACTTGCACCTGATATCATCAGAATATTATTCTGTGCTTCAAGCATTGCAAAATGCAAACTTGTTCTTAATCCTCTAATAGCCTCAATTGCTAAATCAGCAGGATTTTCAATAGCAAGAAGTCCCTGAATTTTTTCCTGCTTTTTCCCGCGCCAATCTTTTTTCTGGCTTATGTTTTTCGTGAATGTTTCAGAGACAGGTATACTAGCATATACATTTATGCCTAACTCCTCGAGCTGTTCTGGTGATTCAATCCCACGCCGTAAAAACACCCTAAACATCACAATAATCGCAGAAATAAATATCCCTACAATGATACCGATTAGGACCACCAAAGCTTTCTTCGGCTTAATTGGATCTGGTTGGCTTACTGCACTATCTATAATCCGTACATTACCTATTGCGCTCGATTTCGAGATACTTAGTTCTTGCTGTCGGTTGAGTAGTTGCATATATACAGCTCGACCTGAATCTACATCTCTACTTAAACGTAAAACCTCCTGCTGAGTTTCAGGCATTGAGGTAACTCTTTTATTAAGTTTTACCTTTTCATCC
This sequence comes from Klebsiella sp. S69, assembly GCF_016516145.1. Lineage (NCBI taxonomy): Bacteria > Pseudomonadati > Pseudomonadota > Gammaproteobacteria > Enterobacterales > Enterobacteriaceae > Klebsiella > Klebsiella sp. S69. The sequence goes on from NZ_JACVUU010000010.1 coordinate 15,831, forward strand.
TGTAAAACTTTTCGTTTTTCCATCAATGCTTTATAAGTTGGATGCTCTTTAGTATATAACTGCGATACCTCAGATTCCCTGAATGTTAATTCGTTTAACTGGTTATCAACATTTACAATCTGATCAAGTACAGATTTTGCTTCTAAGGATAGATCAACTGAATCATTTTGTCTTCTATAAGCATTTAACTTATCCTCTGCTATGTCTAAATCATTACGTACTTGAGGTAGTTGCTGATTAAGAAAATCTAAACTCTTTGCATCTTGGGCTGCTTGCCTGGATATATTCTGCGCTAAGTAATTATTACTAATGCTATCAATGATAGCAGTAATTTTATCTGGATTCTCGCCAACAAATGATACTGTTAGCATGCCAGTATTTTTACCCTCTTCAAGTACCTCCAATGATTCTTGTAGATCTGTGATCGCTTGCAAGCGACTTACATAAGATACAATAAACTTGGTACCCGGTTGGGCCTTGAAATCATCAATTTTAAGAGATAATCCTTTTCCTTCAACCAGTTCACCTTTTTTACCTTTTATTTCATAGCCATCACCAATAACCGTGTAATTATCTTTATCATTAATTACGACTTCTATCTTAGGTATTTTTTTGCTATCAGAAAACAAATATAATCTTGAAATTGAGAGGGAACCTTCACTTTCTCCGGTTAATCTTGCCCAGCCACGACCAAAAACAGGAAAGTAATCCTGTTTGATCCTGGCCTGCAAGTTTAAATCGTCTACGGTTTTTCCCAATATCATCCTTGACTGGAGAAGAGTGATTTCTGGTTGTGATTGTGGTTGAGTATTAGGCAGAACTTGACTAAGACTGTTTAGAATGGCATTGCCTTGCCTTTGCTCTACCTGTATTAATGCATCAGCTTGATAAACTGGAGTGGCAAATAGGGCATAGATAAGTGCAACAAGAGTAAATAAAGATGTAATTGCAATAATCAACTTTCGATGATCAATCAACTCACCTATAAGCCGACCAATATCAATTTCATCATTATCTTTTTCTGTTTTTTTATACGAAGTTAGTGACATGACTTATTCCTAATAATTATACAACTAGTTTCTTAGCCCATAATTGCCCAGCTTGTTCAATCAATTGATATACCAAAGCGAATGCTTCTTCGCTTTTACGGTATGGGTCTGGTATTTCCTTCTGATCAATCCAATGACCGAATAACATAGTCTTACCTCTTGCCTCTGGAGCAATCTTACCTATTTGTTCAATATGCGATTTTTCCATAACGAGGATAAGATCATATTTCCTTGCTAATGAAGATGTAAATTGCTGACCTTTATGGCCTTCAAGGGATAAATCATGCATTCTAGCTATTTCAATAGCACTCGCATCAGCCTCATGACCTACTAACGCGCCAGTGCCTGCTGAATCAATTTTTTTCGAAGGTAAATACTTCCTTAATAATCGTTCCCCTATCGGAGAACGACAAATATTCCCAGTGCAAACAACAAGAATTGAATTGAACATAATTTTATGGCCATGTCTTAATATAGCGGACGGTTTCTGTCATATCATGTACACCAGTGATCGTTGGGACCAACTGGGATATAACTCTGTTCCAACGAACCAGAGGTGCAGTTGTTACATAAACAATATCATAGGGTTCTAATTGAAACTCGGTACCTAAAACCATAGCTGAAGCATCTTGTGCATTTAGCTGATATATATTCGCGATTTTACCTTTCTTATCACCTTGTAATTGGCGAATCACAAAAATTCCAGTAGCATCACTCATTGATTGTGAAATACCTTCAGAGTTCCCTATGGCTTCTGCGAGTGTCATTCCGCTTCGGTCCATTTTAAGCGTGCTTTGTTTTCCTACCTCACCCATCACAAATACTTTGAGTTCGTCATTTCGTGGGATAAACAAAATATCGCCTGGGAATAATAAATGGTTTTGAGTTAAATCTCCTTTTTGCATTAATGCATAGAGTGAGATTTTTTTATCTTTCCCATTATGGGTAAGTACAACGTTACGCCAATCTGCATCAGGGGCAAGTCCACCAGCAGCATTGATAGCATCCATTACCGTTAATGGAATGTTTGTAATTGCTTGTTTCCCAGAATTTGTAACCTCACCTGTTACATATACTTTCTGAGACCGAAAGGCTGCTATACTTACATCAACTTGTGGGCTTTCAATATATGTTGTAAGTCTATTCGCTATATCCTGTCGCACTTGGCTCAATGTTTTTCCAGCTACTAATACTTTTCCAATATAAGGATAGAAAATCGTCCCATCAGAATTTACCCAGTTCCCCGTATCACTCGCGCTACGATATTGGCCTGCAGGAGTAGTTAATTCAGGGTGATCCCAGACCGTTACCATCAAGACGTCGCCAACACCAATTCGGTACTCATAACTTTTCAATAAATTATCTAACTGCGGATTTGGTCGCGCCATTACAGTTTCGGGACGAAGTTGATCCACTAAACCCGGAGTTAATGGATAAACATTCACCAGTTTATCCAAATCGTAGTCGCTATCCGGTAACTCAACGACGTTCTTACGCAGACTATTTAACCCCTGTCCCGGCATAATGGTACAGCCTGATAAAAAGCCTATTGCTAATGCCAATGCCGAAAATCGAACAATTTTTTTCTTCATAATGTCACATCATCAGTAAACCAAAAGTTTCTAATCCCCAAACAACAGTCTATTTCCAGAAGCTGTGTTAAGGCTATAAATTAAAGGGAATTTCAATCCCGGCGCTTGCGCCTACATCATCGCTATCATTATGGTTCGCATCGGTATACCAGAGAGAAGTGTTCAGTCGTACCGATTTGTACACGTCGCCACTCCAGCCCAGCTGCACACCTTTTAATGTATCCGAACGAGGAAACGCCTTGTTGATTGACTGATTTTCTGGGTTAACCTTCGCATACGCTAAACGCGCGCTCCAGCGCTGATTATCCTCTGTCACCAGTTCAACTTTACCCGCAAAGAGTTGGCCATCCCCTCCCATAGCATCACCGAGTGAGTAACCTTGCTGGTAGTAGCCATCTTTATAGATATGGTGCGTATAGCTATAGTTGGTGCGGCTCATGTTCGATCGGGTATCGTGAGCTTCCAGATACCAGTTGATGGCATCTTTACCCCAACCGTGGTGGCCTTCGACTCCACCAAGGAACATATTCGCTGAAGGTAAAAAGCCGGATTCATCTTCGCCAATCATTTGACCGTATAAGCTGACCGGCAGGCCCAGCGTAGGTTCCAGTTTCAACTTAAAGTCAAAACCAGCAAGCTGGTTGCCCGGTTCATTGGGATCGTTTGCTTCGGTATTATCTTTACCCGTCAGGCCGTCCCAAAAATTACTAAACGACTCGGGTCTGCCCTCCCCTCCCCACTGCATAATGCGCGATGCGCCAAGCTCAAGTGACTGGAAGGGGGAAAAAGTCAGACGACCACCGATAATCTTGGTATGCGGTACGGCGGTATATTGATTCATCTGGCTGGCGGAGATCTGATACTGCCATGGGCCGATCCAGCGCAGCCACCAGGTTTCTGGCGCGGCCTGTTCAGCACGCTGCATCAAAAAGCCGGTCATCGGACGGGCAGCATCACCGCGAATCAGGCTGCCTTCGTAACCTGGCCCCCACCACTGCGGCATCTGTCCAAAGGAAAGCCACTGGTTCCAGAACTTAACCGCCCCGTAGGCGCCGTTAGCATTAAAACGTGAACCATTGCTGATGCGTTCGTCGCCCTCAACGTTTCCCTGCAGGTGAACATCCCACCACTCGCCGCTGTTATTGAAGGCTAACGATAAAGAGCTGTCAGCAGGCTGATTCTGACCAAATCCCTGCGGGGTGCCGGGCTTATCCGTTGAGGTATAGCCGCTGACCCGAAAATCAGCTTTCAATGAGTCGAGGCGCTGGTTGATTCGCGCCAGAACCACCTGTTCGGATGAATAAGAGGGTTTTGCTTTCTTTAGTGCCCGATTAATCTCTTCCTGACTTAACGGCCAGGTCGACAGGCTGAGATGAATAACGCCGCGGTCGGAGAGCCACGCCAGATCGTTGCGCAGTTCGTTGTCGTTCATTACCAACCCGGAGGCATAGGCAAGTGAGCTGGCAGAAGTAAGCAGCCCTAGTGCGAGTGCGATTCGCGCGATTTTTATCATTGTACAAGATCCATTTTAAGCCCCGTTTCCGCAAGCTGGCGCGACAAGGGGAACACTGATAGATGCAGCGCCCTCTGACGCCAACCTTTGGTATGTTCGGTCTGCAGATTTTGTCCGGAGAAAACGAAAGCATGTGTTATGAATCACATACCAACAGACGTTTTCATCATACGGCTCTACCTGCAGTACTCAATGTATGCGAAATTGTTATTGAAGGCCATTCCATCGCGCATCATACCCGCAGTTTCCTCTTGCCAGCCCTCCAGAACCTTCTCTGAGGTGGCGACAAACTCGCAATTATATACAGGTTATGAAGATAATCACCTGGATGAAGGCCACTTTAGGAATTTCGGTCGCATGAAATGAGATGTGATATGCAGAAAATGCCAGCCCGCAGGTACGCTACCGCCCTTGGCTTAACAGCTACCAATGCACTGTACTTCTTTCCATATAATTTCAACCGCCGGATTCAGGTGAATCGGCGATTAATCCATCAAAGCAATCAATTTCGCGGCCATAAGTTTACGAGATTCTGCCCTCAATTGGGAGTCTAATCTCGAATTATTAGCGACGTCGCGAACGGCATGAACCATAACGACGATAACGTTATTGTTTGACACTAAACGTCTAAAACGGCGATCGGCACCAAACAGCAACTTAATCTCAACATTATGATTTCATTAACTTTTTACCACAAAAACAGTGTTGGTTTAGTTTCGAATTAATTATGGTTAGTCAACTACAAAATTTAATAGTAAAAAGAATTATGCCAGTGTGTTGTTATCATTAATAAATTCGATATTTAGCCAGAGAACTTATTTAGGAAACATCCTGGCTGATTATCATTGTGCTAATTATTGCGCAGAATGCCGTATCACCAATTTATTTCATGAATATGAAATAGTGCTTATGAAGGCTTTTTCACCCCATCATTTCACACTGACTATATTGTGAACACATCACGCGCCTGTCTGAATTCATGACCTTTCCCGATCGCCTCTGCGTCAGTAAAAGCGCTTGTGCAGATCGGCCCGGGTAAAAGGTTTCTCCAGCGGACCAAGCTTCACTGCGATCTCACCCAGAAGAGATTGCGTTGGCGCCTTAGCGCCGGTATTCAACAGCAGAGCCGGGATGATGACCACGCTTGCCAGCCCTCCCCATGATAACTGCGCTGTATGAGTGCCGCGGGTGCGCGACTGCAGCAGCAGAAACAATGCGCTGCCTGCGGTTCCCAGCAGTAAACCGGCAATCACTTCAGACGTTGAATGAGCGTGGATCACCAGGCGGGAATAGCCGACCAAACCGGCTAATGCATAACCAAATACGACAGAAGTAATACGAAGAGCTGGTGTAGCACGCGCGCACAGCAGCCATAAGAGAATTGGCCAGAAAGCTGAAGATAATGCGGTGTGCCCGCTAAAGCCGGTGAAGTCCAGCTCGCGAATCCCAATACCCCAACCCATAAATGCCAGTTTTGATGCGCAGACAATGGCGCCAGTGATGCCGAACAGCAGCGCCCAGTGCCAGGCGACCTGCTTTGAATCTTTGCGCAGAAAAAGAACGATAAACAACACGGCCGCACTGGGTAACAGTACGGTGCTATCGCCAAAAAAAGTGACAACCTGCCAGTTCATTTACCTTTCATCCTTTGACGATCTCTCCAGTCCGTAACGTCATTTCCGCGACATTTATGTGGGCATACACAATCAGTCACTTCACATTTATATGCATGCATGACCGTTGTTTAATGCGCAAACATGATCTCAGTCAAGTTTTATTTTTGTCTGACAACTTGACTCAGGGCTATTTACATAAGAAAAATCTTAGTAAGTAATTATCAGCAAAGATGAAATTTTGCTAGCCACACCATTTCACCATGCGACATGTTATTCGACTACCAGAAGTCTCCGAACCTTTACCGCACTTTTCAACGATACAATATAACAAAGCAAAATCTAACCCTTTGTTTTTCTATACAAGCCTTAAAGCGTGACGTATTGTATTAAAAAGAGTAAACGGTCCCGAATCCCTGAGTTCATCATCAGATCATGCGAACCGCTTACCTTCGTACGCTTAGGTTGCTGATGGCAAAATTACGCTAACAGCTTCTTAATGCTCTCGCGGAATTTTGCGCCTTCTTTATGGTTACGCAGACCATAATTAACAAAGGCCTTCATATAGCCCATTTTTTTCCCGCAGTCGTAGCTCTCGCCAGTCATCAACATCGCATCAACCGACTGCTTTTTCGCCAGTTCAGCAATGGCGTCGGTTAACTGAATACGGCCCCATGCGCCGGGTTCAGTACGCTCCAGCTCCGGCCAAATATCAGCAGAAAGCACATAGCGCCCTACTGCCATCAGGTCTGAATCCAGCGTTTGCGGTTCATCAGGTTTTTCGATGAACTCGACGATGCGCGCCACCTGACCCGCCGTTTCCAGCGCGTCTTTGGTCTGAATGACCGAGTACTCGGAAAGATCGCCTTCCATACGTTTTGCCAGAACCTGGCTACGACCTGTTTCATTGAAACGCGCGACCATAGCGGCAAGGTTATAGCGCAGCGGATCGGCGCTGGCATCATCAAGGATGATATCCGGCAGCACCACCACAAACGGGTTATCGCCAATCAGCGGGCGCGCGCAAAGAATGGAGTGACCTAAACCCAGCTGCTGACCCTGGCGCACGTTCATAATCGTTACGCCTGGCGGGCAAATAGCCTGTACCTCGGCCAGAAGCTGACGTTTGACGCGCTGCTCCAGCAGCGCTTCCAGTTCATAGGAGGTGTCGAAATGGTTTTCCACCGCATTCTTGGATGAATGGGTAACCAGCACAATTTCCTTGATGCCAGCAGCTACAATTTCATCAACAATGTACTGCACCATAGGCTTGTCGACGATCGGCAGCATCTCTTTCGGAATGGCCTTGGTGGCGGGCAACATGTGCATCCCTAGTCCTGCTACCGGTATAACTGCTTTCAAACTCACCATTTTCATATCCACCCGTATGGTTATTAATCTTTAGTTCCTGTCAGATTGTATGTATCACTGGCATTTATCCATGATGATACACGCTTGATACCTGCCATACTGTCCGTCAAATTCTGAAATTACACGCTGAATTTAAGAATACACGTAAAATCTACAGACCAATAGGTCGATTTAAGAAAATTCTTAAACGCACTTTAACAGACATTATTACTCATACTTACAAAGACTTATGTCAGCTATCTATCAGCTATTAACCATAAGACGGCGTAATGACATTCATCGCTGGTCCATCATTTCCCATTTGATACCTTGTTATCTTTCAACAAGAGTTGACACAGAACAAGTGACTGCAAAAAATCATAAATTTAGCCAAAATAATCGCTTATATTGAATATAAAATTATTTCGCACACAAAAACGGCTAAATTTCAGGGAAACAGGCGATATCCTTGACTTCAACCCCAGTGGCGGCCATTCCCATATAGACCCGGCATATGCTGCAGGCGATTAATAGTCTTCACTATGGCTTTTTTTGTTCTGCATCACATATAACCCTCACAATATCGTCCAGCAAAAATTGATCTGCCGCAAGCCACGACATTAAGTAGTATAAAAATCTAAATTCCAGGAAAGTGCTGTTATATACATCAAATCTATTGATAGAGTTTTCCATTGCCCGTGTGCTCAATCCAGGTTTTCTGCGCCGATATTCTGCGCGACCGCTTCGCTTACATCCATAAAACCTGCTTTTCATCCGGCAGATGCTGGCGGTTGTTATTGATGAAAATTCGCACCAGAGCAAATAAGTAGAACCCTATAAGCTTATGGTTAAATAAGGTTATATTCTGAACAACTGATTATATTAATAGCGGGACTCATCGGCGCGCGGATTTTGACCGCGAGCAAATCGCCGCAGAAAATATTGCATTTTAACTATAGCTTATCCATGATCTGTACATGGCACTCTTAGGTTGTAAAGGTTTTAACTAAATATGGAATGGATTGCCGACCCCTCGATCTGGGCCGGGCTCATAACGCTTGTCGTTATTGAGCTGGTACTTGGTATTGATAATCTGGTCTTTATCGCCATTCTCGCGGAAAAACTTCCCCCCGCTCAGCGAGACCGCGCGCGCGTCACCGGCCTGCTGCTGGCAATGGTAATGCGTCTGCTGCTGCTGGCGTCAATCTCCTGGCTGGTGACGCTCACCAAACCGCTGATTACCTGGCACGATCTGAGCTTTAGCGCTCGCGATCTGATCATGCTGTTTGGCGGTTTATTCCTGCTTTTCAAAGCCACCGTTGAGCTTAATGAACGGCTGGAGGGGAAGGACAGCAATAATCCCACTCAGCGCAAAGGCGCGAAATTCTGGGGAGTGGTCGCGCAAATCGTGGTGCTGGACGCCATCTTCTCCCTCGACTCGGTTATTACCGCGGTCGGCATGGTTGACCATCTGGCGGTGATGATGGCGGCGGTAATTATTGCCATTAGCCTGATGCTGATGGCCAGTAAAGCCCTGACCCGCTTCGTTAACAGTCATCCAACCATCGTCATTCTCTGTCTCAGCTTCCTGCTGATGATTGGTTTTAGCCTGATTGCCGAAGGCTTCGGCTTTCCTATTCCTAAAGGCTACCTGTACGCAGCGATTGGCTTCTCGGTCATGATCGAGTCCTTTAATCAGCTGGCGATTTTTAACCGCCATCGTTTTCTTTCGGCCAACTTGACGCTGCGTCAGAGAACGACTGAAGCGGTAATGAGTCTGTTGAGCGGCCGCAAGGACAATAGCGAGCTGGATAGCGATACTGCCTCGCTGGTTGCCGACCGTGACGATAACCCGCTGTTTAATCCTCAGGAACGGCGGATGATTGAGCGGGTTCTGAATCTCAATCAGCGCACCGTCAGCAGCATAATGACCTCGCGCCATGATATTGAACATATTGACCTCAGCGCTCCGGAAGAAGAGATTCGCGCCTTACTCGACAAAAATCAGCATACCCGCCTGGTGGTAACCGGCGGCAATGATGACGAAGATATGCTCGGCGTCGTGCACGTGATCGATCTTCTGCAACAATCGCTGCGTAATGAACCGCTCGATCTGCAGGCCCTGATCCGTCAGCCGCTGGTGTTCCCGGAAACGCTGCCGCTGCTTCCTGCGCTGGAGCAGTTCCGTAAAGCCCGAACCCATTTTGCCTTTGTGGTCGATGAGTTCGGTTCCGTAGAGGGGATAGTAACGCTCAGCGACGTGATGGAGACCATCGCCGGTAATCTGCCTAATGAAGTGGAAGAGATAGACGCTCGCCACGATATTCACAAAAACAGTGACGATAGCTGGACGGTTAATGGACATATGCCGCTGGAAGATTTGGTCCAGTACGTGCCCCTGCCGCTGGATGACAAGCGGGAATACCATACCGTCGCCGGTCTGCTGATGGAGTATCTGCAGCATGTTCCGCAGGAAGGTGAAGAGGTGAATATTGACGGTTACGTTCTGCGAACGCTGCAGGTAGAGAGCCATCGCGTGCAAAAAGTGTTGATTGTGCCGCCGGCGCAGGAAGAAGATGAACTGGACTATGAAGTGTAGCGCCTTCATATGTGAAGTTTAAAAAGCCGGGCGAAAGGTAACGTAACAAAACGGTGGCTGATAGTGCGCTGAAATTAAAGCCGGGTGGCGGCTGACGCTTAACCCGGCCGACAAAGGGCCATCAGCTTTCGCAGGCTGGCGCACCGGAGTGTAGCCCGGCAATTTCATAATGCAGATGATGCTTTAATAAGGCGCCCCAGTTTATGCCGGGCGGCGGCTGGCGCCTTACCCGCCCGATAAAGAGTGATACCTTTCCCGAACTTGACGCGAATCCTCAATACCCCGTGACCGCTGCCAGGCTCAGAGCTTGTCGAGCAGCTTTTTCACATCCTTACCATCCTGGGTATCTTTATTGCGTTCGACCCATTCATTAAGCCGCTTTTTAGCTTCATCCTGCAACTGCTTACGCAGTATCTGATCCACCTGCAGGCTGTAGCTCAGCGTCTGCCAGTTGCCATAAATACGCAGAGGGATCGCGGTCTGTTTGAGACGGTCAATGAGCTTGCTCTCACCCTTCCAGCCGCCCAGAACCCGAACGTTGAAGCGCATATCGCACTCTTCTTTCAGCAGGTTAAGCTCGCCCTGACCGGTCAATGCCATGAGTTCAGACTGCCCCTGCAGACCCTTTAAGGTAACCAGTCCATTATTCAGCTGCAGCTCGGTACTGACGTCGTCGAGTCGGGTCGCGTTATCGTAATTTTCCTGGGCTTGAACGTTAGTACTGCGCTCGACGGCCTGCTGCACCAGCTGCTGGAAGTTAAGTCCTTCCGTGCGCGTATCCTTCATCTGAATTTGCGCCTGCCCCTGCCAGCTGCGGCGGAATTCATCAGCATCAATCTTGTCGCCGGAAAATTCGCCGGTCAGCGAAAGCTTGCCGGTGAGGTTAATCGAGTAATCAAACGCTTGCAGAATCGTGCCTATCTCAACGTTGTCGAGCTGAGGCTTAAACGAAGCATGCGGCGTCTCGCCGCGCGCGTCCAGCGAGCCGGGTAGCGAAAGCTGCCCGCCGTCCAGGTTCCCCTGCATTTGGCTGATGGTCAGCAGCCCCTGCTGGTTGCTGATATCGCTTTTAACCTGGGTAAAATTCATGCCCCGCCACTGCAGCTGGTCCGCCGCCAGGGTCATCCGCGCGTTAAAACCGCGCAGTGAGCTGTAGTCCCGCTGAAAATCGTTATCGGCAATCACTGGGCGGAGCTGCCGGGTCTGGCTTTGACCTTGCTGATTGACGCCATTATTGCTGGCTGCAGCGCCACGGGAAAGGAGGTTATCGAGATTCAGCGTGCCGGCATGAAGGTTAAGCGTCCAGTCAGGCCGATCGCCCAGCACAACGCTGCCGCTGCCGGTAATCGTGCTGCCGTTTGCTGTTACGTTCAGGTTATCGAAGCTGAGCTTTTTGGCATCTTCCAGCCAGCTCGCCTGCAGGCTGGCCTGGCCGCTCATCCCTTCCGGCGGGAGTTCTGCTCCGCGAAGCTGCCAGTTGAGCTGTGAAAAATCAGCCTTCAAAGAGTGAGGATAGTCGCCGCCCTGCACCCGGGCGGAGAAGGAGAGCGCCAAATCCCGCTGGTCGCGGTTCACCCGACCAGAAAAATCGACCGTCGCGCGATGGCTGTCATCCTGCTCCATCTGCAGACGGATATCGCGCACCGTAACCTGTTCGCCATCTTCATGCTGGAAGAAGAGCACGCTGTCGGCAATCTGCAGTTTTTCGACATCATATGACCAGCCGCGATCCTCCGGCACCTGAGGCAGCGTGTTGTCGTGCGGGACAACCGGCGCGCTCTGGCTACGTACGGCTTCGGTTTTTGAGGTCAGTTGGATCACCGCGCCTTTCAGCATCACCTGCTTGACCTGCAGCTGATGAGAAAGCAGCGGCAGCAGCCCGACGTCGAGGCGCATATTATCCGCGCGGATAACCGGCTCCTCCGCGCCCGGCGCGGTCAGCTTCATGCGGCCTGAAAGAATGCTGAGCTGCGGCCAGACGTGCCAGCGCAGCGGACCATCGAGTTCGAGCTGATAGCCGCTGCGATCCGCTACCTCTTTCACCATATAGGCGCGAAAATCGTTGGGGTTGACCAGCAATACCAGCGCGGTAAGACCGGCGACAACAACCGCCAGTAAGATCATCAGCGTGGTCAGAATTCGTCTCATGGCATCCTCAGCAAACCGCTAAAATTATCAATCCTTGTCGATTCGACTCGCTACCGCGCCCTGCTGATCGCGATATTTCGCGTCTTCGCGGCGGTTATAAGGACGTAGAGCCGGCCCGGATAAAGGCTCAAAGCTTAACGCCCCGATAAGCATCCCTGGACGCAGCGCCAGCGGCAGCTTACCTGAATTATAGAACTCAAGAACGATACAGCCGGACCAGCCCGGATCGATACGGTGTGCGGTCACGTGCACCATCAAGCCCAGACGCGCCAGCGAAGAGCGCCCGTCAAGCCAGCCGACCAGATCCGGCGGCAGAGTCACTGATTCATAGGTTACCGCCAGCGCCAGTTCGCCCGGATGCAAAAAGAACGCTTCGCCATCCGGCAGAACAATCTCTTCACTCATCACCCGGTCCAGCGCCGCGCTGACTTCCGCCTTAGGGCCGCTCAGGTCAATAAATCCCGCCGTGTGGCCGCGGAAAGTGCGAAACTTATTTCCCAGCCGAACATCGACCGTCGCGCCGTTAATGCGCTCAATGGGCGGGCGCGGATTAATGGCCAGCCGGCCCTCATCCAACCAGGCTTCTATATCTCGATCGCACAGACGCATGAACGTTCTCCTTTAAGGCATTGCGCCCCTACGCCTTCCGGGGATAAGGGCAAATTGGCTTCTCTTTGCACGTTACACAATTCGTTGGTGTTATTCAAAGAACTGACTGATTTTGGCCTTCAGTATATCGATGGCGATACGGTTCTTACCGCCGCGAGGCACAATAATATCGGCATACTGTTTGGAAGGATCGATAAATTGCAGGAACATCGGGCGCACCGTTTTCTGGTACTGCGCCATCACCGAATCCATTGACCGCCCGCGCTCGTTAACGTCGCGCTTGATGCGGCGCATCAAGCAGATATCCAGCGGGGTATCGACGAATATGGAGAAACTGAGTTCGTTGCGCAGGCGGGCATCGGTCAGCAGCAGAATCCCTTCCAGAATGATGACTTTCTTCGGTTCAATATGAATGGTTTCCGGCATACGGGTATGCTCAACGTAGCTATACACCGGCAGCTCTATCGGCTGGCCGTTTCTTAACATCTGTAAATGCTGAAACAGCAGACTATGATCCATGGAGCTCGGATGGTCATAGTTGGTTTTTACCCGCTCTTCCATCGACAGATGACCTTGATCCTTGTAATAGCTGTCTTCCGGAATAACGCCGATATGTTCATCGCCGACCTGTTCACGTAATTCACGATAAAGCGTACTGGCGATAAGGCTTTTGCCCGAAGCCGATGCGCCGGCGATGCCTATAATGACGCACTGATGAGACGTATCAGTCATAAATTTTTGCGACCTGATTAACCTGGGAATGTAGGAAGGGTGGCGGTTGACCGCCAAACGCCGCAATTATAGGGATTTCAGCGCGTCGATACCAGTGCTAAGCGCCGCTCGGGTCTATTCCGGCTCCGGCGACCAGCCTTCCGTATACCATATATGGAGTAAAGCGTAAGAGCGCCAGGGGTGCCAGCGACTGGCATAGCGCGCAATACGGGTCGGCGTCATACCAGGGAAACGCTGTTTAATCAGATAATCATCCGGCAGAAAGATATCCGGCGCCTGCCAGCCGCGCAGCGCGAAATAGTTGGCCGTCCAGCGGCCTATGCCGGGCAGCGTCTGCAGCTGCTTCATGCCGGCGTCGATATTATCCGGCGCCACCAGCGGGAGATCGCCGCTGATGGCCGCCCGCGCCAGGTGTACCAGCGCCTCCGCGCGCCGCAGGGGCATGCCCAGCGCCTTTAGCGCCAGCGGGTCGGCCTGCGCCAGCCTCTGCGCGCCGGGAAACAGGTAAAAACCCGGCGCGTCGGCCAGCGATTCTCCGAAGGCGGCCACCACTTTCCCGGTGAGCTTTGCCGCCATCGCCACGCTGACCAGTTGACCCAGCACCGCGCGTACCGCTTGCTCAAACGGGTCGAGAGAGCCCGGCAAACGCAGCCCCGGCCTCGGCCGCGCGAGCGCCCCCAGCGTCAGGGCAACCTGCTGCGGGTCACAGGATAAGTCCAACAATCTCCCCACCCGCATCAGGCACTCGTCCGCCACCGGCTGCAGTCCGGCGGAAAGCGTCACCCGCATGCCCTGCGCGGCCTCATCCGGCATCACCGTAATCAGCCCGGCGCAGCCATTAAGGGCAAAGCTGCGGCGATAGCCATCGTCGCCGAAGGTTTCAATCCCCTGCACCGCACGAGCGCCAAGAAAGCTGAACATCCAATGCCAGTCGTAGGGGGGATTCCAGGGTAGCAGCGTCATCATTTCTCCTTTTTAGCGTTTCAATCATAGCGGCTCCGCGCCGGACGCGCCTTGCTTTTAAATTCCAGTTGTCGCAGTGCCGTCGATCCGCTAAAGTCGCCCCCCTTCTTCACCGGCATGGGGATTTTGCAGGCTATGTATATTGGTTTTGACTACGGTACCGCTAACTGTTCGGTCGCGGTGATGCGCGAAAATACACCGCAGCTGCTGACGCTGGAAAACGGCAGTTCACTGCTACCGTCCATGCTTTGCGCGCCGACCCGCGAAGCGGTCAGCGAGTGGCTCTACCGCCATCATGACGTCCCGCCCAACGGTGATGAAAACCAGGCGCTGCTGCGCCGCGCGATAAGCTTCAATCGTGAGGAAGATATCGATGTACTCAGCAACAGCGTGCAGTTTGGCCTCGCTTCGCTGCATCAGTACGTTGACGATCCGGAAGAAGTTTACTTCGTGAAGTCGCCGAAATCGTTCCTCGGCGCCAGCGGGCTCAAGCCGCAGCAGGTTGCGCTGTTTGAAGATTTAGTCTGCGCCATGATGCTGCACATCAAACTCCAGGCGCAAACGCAGCTGCCGGACGCCATCGACCAGGCGGTTATCGGACGGCCGATTAACTTCCAGGGGCTGGGCGGCGATGACGCCAACGCCCAGGCGCAGGGAATTCTTGAGCGAGCGGCAAAGCGCGCGGGCTTTCGCGACGTCGTATTTCAGTTTGAGCCGGTCGCCGCCGGTCTGGATTTCGAAGCGACGCTGAGCGAAGAAAAACGCGTGCTGGTCGTCGATATCGGCGGCGGGACCACCGACTGTTCACTGCTGTTGATGGGGCCGCAGTGGCGGGAAAAAGCCGATCGCCAGCAAAGCCTGCTCGGCCATAGCGGCTGCCGCGTCGGCGGTAACGACCTGGATATCGCCCTGGCCTTTAAATGCCTGATGCCGCTGCTGGGCATGGGCGGCGATACGGAAAAAGGTATCGCGCTGCCGATTCTGCCGTGGTGGAATGCGGTGGCGATTAACGACGTTCCGGCGCAGACCGATTTTTACAGCGCCGCCAATGGTCGTCTGCTTAACGATTTGCTGCGCAGCGCCCGCGATAGCGAGAAGGTCGCGCTGCTGCTGAAGGTGTGGCGTCAGCGTCTTAGCTACCGTCTGGTGCGTAGCGCGGAAGAGAGTAAAATCGCCCTTTCCGCGCAGCCGACCGTGACAACCGATCTGCCGTTTATCAGCGATGAGCTGGCCACGGCTATCAGCCAGCAGGGGCTGGAAGCCGCGCTGGATCAGCCGTTAACCCGCATTATGGAGCAGGTTCAGCTGGCGCTGGATAACAGCAATGAGCAGCCGGATGTGATTTACCTGACCGGCGGCAGCGCTCGCTCGCCGTTGATTAAAAAAGCGCTGGCAGCCCATCTGCCGGGTATTCCGGTTGCCGGCGGCGATGATTTTGGATCGGTCACCGCCGGTCTGGCCCGCTGGGCGCAGGTGGTATTTCGTTAACCATCCGTTCCCGGACTACGGGACGCAGTGAGTTTGTTGCCCGGCTTAGCGCAGCGCGAGCCGGATTCACTCCCCCCGATTGCCGCCTCCTCTCAGCGCCCTTCGCGCCGCGAAACGTAATCCCGCCTCTTTTCACCGGTATAAATCTGCCGCGGGCGATAAATATTCAGCGGCGCTTCGTGCATTTCGTTCCAGTGCGCCACCCAGCCGAGCGTTCTGCCAACGGCGGTGATCACCACAAACATGGATGAAGGCAGCCCCATCGCTTTGAGGATCACCGCTGTATAGAAATCAACGCTCGGCGACAGGCCATTTTCCACGAAGTACGGGTCGGTCAGCGCCACCTCTTCGAGGGCCATCGCTACCTGCAATGGCATATCGCACATCCCCAGTTCCTCCAGCACCCGGTGACAGGTTTCGCGCAAAATAGCGGCTCGCGGGTCGAGGTTACGGTAGCGAGAGTTACCGAATCCGAGACGACGTAACGCCTGCGGGTCGCGTTTCGCTTTGCTCAGGAACGCAGGGATTTGATCAACGGTTTTAATCTCCTCCAGCATCCGCATACTGGCTTCATTAGCCCCGCCGTGGGTCGGCCCCCACAGCGAAGCGAGCCCTGCGGCGATACAGGCAAACAGGTTCGCCCCGGAAGAGCCCGCCGCCCGAACGGTGGTGGTTGATGCGCACTGGCCGTGATCGGCGTGCAGCACCAGGATCTGGTTCATCGCCTGTTCAATCACCGGATTCAGCTGGTACGGTTCCGCCGGGATGGCAAACAGCATATGCAGGAAATTGCCCGCATAAGAGAGATCGTTGCGTGGATACTGCGCCGGTTGCTCAATAGAGAACTTGTAGCTCATCGCCGCCAGCGTCGGCATTTTCGACAGCAAGCGGGTGGCGGCCAGAGCCCGGTGCTCCGGGTTTTCAACGTCCAGCACATCATGATAAAACGCCGCCAGCGTGCCGACCAGGGCGCACATTAAGGCCATCGGATGCGAGTCGCGGCGGAAGCTGCCGCACATCCGGGCAATCTGCTCGTGCACCAGGCTATGGCGGGTAATCGTATTTTTGAACACCTGATAGCTGGCTTCATCAGGCGCATCGCCCTGCAGCAGAATCCAGGCCACTTCAAGAAAGTCACACTGGCGAGCCAGCTGATCGACCGGATAGCCGCGGTGCAGCAGAACGCTGTTCTCGGTATCGATCCAGGAGATAGCCGACGTGCAGCCGGCGGTATTAGCAAAGCCGGGGTCGAAACTGCACAGGCCTGAAGACGCCAGCGGGCGGATATCCATGCCGAGGTGGCCCAGCGTTCCCGCCACCGTACCCAAAGGAATAGACTGCTGTTCATCCAAAGAAAGCGTTAGCGATTTCGTCGTCATCCTGTAAGGTCCCCTTCCACAACGAGTCAATGATTAACCTGGTCATTTCTCCAGGCGGAATAACCAACATAACCACAGTCGACCGCTGATTCTTTGATATAAATAACCAAAACATTGATAAACGACGGCTATTATTCATACTTAAGGAACGTCAGGGCGATTTTTCAACCGCATAAAATACGCATCTCTTGAAATTAGCTGCATCTAAATTCTGACATTCCGCCTGTGAATAATATTTTTACTTCATCAATGAGCAATATATAACCATATTTGTCTAATTTTTTGCGCCTGCAGGATTCGCGTCTCTAGACTTTGCGGCCCTGATTGCCTGAATGCGTTATTTATCACGGGTGGCCCGGCGGGCGTTGACGCCCCCGTGCGATCGCTGCCCCCTCGGCCCTGGCGACAGGTAGGGTTTATTACCATCATTTTTCCCGACATTCATTAAAGCTTAATATAAGCACCTGCTTTTATATGCGCTGATTAAATAATCTATTGCTAATGGTATATAACTCCATGCACCTTCACGGCAGCACATCATAAATCCCTATGCGCTGTTTGAATTTTCCTCTTGCTTATTATGACCCGCCCTCATACGTTAACATTGATTGCGAATCTTCTTACGGCAGGTCTGGCCAGTTACCCGGCTTGCAGATAACGCTGGAATAATATCTGCGGCACCAGCAGAATGCTGCGTTGTCCAGCCCTGTAATTTTATTTCCCGGATTCCGGAGAGTTGTCTGTGCCAGCCGCAGAGCCCCGGCGCGTTTATACCGTACGGATTGATTAGTCCATGCCGCAAGGGGGCGTAATTGAATCGTTTGTGCGCTTTTTTTGATGTTCTTCGCAGGCACCGTGGACCGCATTTCTGGGCATGGTGCAGCATCCTTATGGCCCTGCAGATGTGTACGCCGGCGCGCGCGGAAGTCCGTCAGCTGGGTATCGATATTCCCGTTGACTGGTACGCCGACGCCAGCGGCCAGATGTCCCTCGACGCCTTTCTTGCGCTACCGCAAGAGGCGCTAAAAACGGCGTCGCTGATCCCGTCGTTTGGGTATTCAAAAAAAACTTTCTGGCTGCGCACGTCACTCCCGGCGGCTTATTTTTCCGGCGAGCAGCGCTGGCTGCAGCTTGGCCCACCGTTTATCGATCGTTTAACCGTCTATTATCGCCTCTACGGCAGCGATAGCCCGTGGAAACAAAAAGAGTTTGGCGACCATGCCCCAGCCCGCGATAGCGACCTCGACTACCGCGAAAGCGTGCTGATTTTAGCGCCCCCGCCCACGAAGGCAGGCTACGAGATGGTCTTCCGTCTGCAGAGCAGCAGCACCCTGATCCTGCTGGCGACGCTCTCATCGCCGCAGGAATTCGTCCGTTCGGCCACCCTCGATACCGCTTTCTGGAGTTTCTATTTCGGTCTGGCGGTCATTGCCAGCGGCATCGCCCTGTGGCTTGCCGTTGCGCTGCGCCGACGTCTGCTGTGGGGGATCTGCCTGTTTTCGCTGAACTATCCGCTCGTCGCGGCCCTGCATGGCTACCCGGAATGGTTATTCGGCGACGCCCTTCTGCCGGTTCAGGATTACATGATTAGCTGCCTGTCGCTGGTAAGCTATGCCACCGCGCTGTGGCTGCATAGCGAGGTCTTCGATCTGAAGAAGAACATGCCGCGGCTGCATCAACTGCTGCTGGCGGCGATCGGCTTAAACATTGCGCTGCAAATCAGCATCCCGCTGGGATTTTACGGCCGGGCAATGCAAATTGAAGCGGGGATATTTTTTATCGCCTCCCCGGTGCTGTTGATCACCTCATGGATGCTGTGGCGGCGTAAAGCGGTTGATATGAATACGCTGTTGCTCGGGCTGCTGCCGCCGGTTTACGTGGTGTCAGCCGGGCTGGCCCTGCTCTCGGTACACGGCGTGATTCCGTTTCATACCAGGGTTTATTCCACCTGGCAGTATGCGCTGATCATCCATATCGTCACCGTCCTGATCATCGCCGTACTGCGGGTGCGGGCGGAAAACCGTACCCTGATGCGCAAGCAGCAGCTGGCGAGAGAGTTACAAATTGAACGCGAGGCCAGCTTCCACCAGCGCCAGTTTATGGGGATGGTGGCGCATGAGTTCAGAACGCCGCTGGCCATCCTCGAGGCGGCGCTGGAAAATCTGCGCCTGTGCCCCACAGTGTCCACGCAGAGCGCGCGCCTCGATCGTATGCAGCGAGCGACCACCCGCCTGGTGCAGCTCACCGATAATTGCCTCGCCGATGCCCGGCTTTCCTCCAGAGACCTGCAAGCCGACCGGCAGAATGCGGAGCTGCTGCCGGTTATCTATACCGCCGCCACGGTAGTGGATCTGTCGCTCAATCATTATTTACATGTCATCTGCGAAGGGCAAACTGTCGGGCCGCAATCGCCTTCGCCGGTGCTGTTTATTGATAGCGGGCTGCTGTGTATTGCGATCGCTAATCTGCTCGATAATTCAGTCAAATATTCGGCATCAGGTGAAATAAGAATCGAGATTTATCGCCTGCAAAAAGGGTTTGAAATACGCATTGGCGATCGCGGCCCCGGCATTGCGCCTGAACAGGTTGAGCATATTTTTGAGCGCTATCGACGCGGCGAAACCCATACGACCACGCCAGCCGGCACCGGCCTGGGTCTGTACGTCGCCCGACAAATTATACAGGCCCACGGGGGGGAGCTGTGCCTGGCGAAAAATACCGCTGACGGGTGCGAATTTGCGCTCACACTGCCGCTGGATGGACAGCAGAAGGACAAATCATGACATTACGCGTCGCTATCGTTGAAGATAGCGCTGATTTACTCGACGAACTGCTGGCCTTTTTACGCCATCGCGGCTTCGATGCATGGGGCGTGCGCAGCGCTGAAGCCTTCTGGCGGCAGCTGCATCGCGATCCGGTTGATATCGTGCTCATCGACATCGGTTTACCGGGAGAAGACGGATTTAGCGTGCTGGATTATCTGCATGAAATTGGCCATTTCGGACTGGTCGTCATCACCGCCAGAGGCCATGAGCAGGATCGCCTGCAGGCGCTGAACGCCGGCGCCGACCTGTATCTCATCAAGCCGGTCAACTTTTCCGACCTCGCGGAGAGCATTCACGCGCTTGGCGCCCGTCTCCGCCAGCAATCCGCGCCCCAGCCCACCGCGCCGACGATATCAGCGGAACGGTCAGCCTCTTCCACCTGGATATTACAAAGCGAACAGTTGATTGCGCCATCGGGGCTGATCCTGCCGCTAACGCAGCAGGAGTACCGTCTGCTGGAACTGTTAATGCGCAACCGCAATGAAGTGTGCAGCAAAGTTGACCTGCACGCCTCTCTGTTCACCGATGAAGGCGAACCGGAACTGCACCGGATCGATGTCGTCGTCAGCCGCTTGCGCCACAAGGCCCGCCTTCAGGGCATGGCCCTGCCGATTCGCGCTATTTTTGGCAAAGGTCTGGCGTTTCTTTCCTGATATTTGCCGACCCGGCCTCACCAGGCATTGCATCTTTGCGGCGGCGTCATGGCGGATAGTTTTTCATTCCTCCGCCTCTTGATCACTTTTTTTCAGTTTTTGAGAGGAATGAGAGAAATGAGACTGACAGCATATTAAGAATTTTCTTACATTGACATGGCATCGGGAGCGTACCGATTCAAAGCGTCCTCAGGCTAACCGGCTGTGGCCAGATTCAGCACAGCCTGAACGCTGGCCGCCCGCTGTACGCTGTCCGTTCGCCTGTGCCAGCACGGTTTAAAGAAGAGAATAAAAATATTCTCGTGCCTGGGATGTACATTTTTAACACCTGAAAATTTAATTAAAGGATATCCATCATGGCCATGCAAACATGGTTAGCCTTATTACTGTGCATATTTTGCCTCTGCGTTTCGGTATATAGTCTTATTTCTTATATCCGCGACAGGAGAAAACAGAAATTTCCGTTTTCAGCCAAGCACTCTTCGCGCAGAAAATAACTCAGGCGACACCAATAATAAATTATCTGCACAGTAACAATCACCGCATACGCCCGGAGGATTGATCGCAACATGGCGTTATGTTGATTTACAGGGAACTAGCGCCATGAAAAAAATAAACATCGCAATCAATACCAGCAACACTTTTCTGCGGCAATCGCTGGCTTCCATGGTCAATGAGCTCACCCGCCGCGACGGTCATCTGCACGTCAGCTTTTCGTATAAGAAAAATGATTTTTTTGATAAGGATATTATTATCGCCGAGGTTCTCCCCGGTGAAATCTACCTGTGTAATACCAGTCTAAAAAATCGCAAATCAGATAGCTCAGTTATTATACTGCACAGCTACGACCAGCTCCCGGAGCAGGAACTGATTGTTAACTGCCTGAAAGGGGTTATTTTCGTGTCGATAAAATTAGTTAATATTGACAGGATGTTGGCCATCCTTGCCCAGGAGCTAAGAAAGTGCGAAGGTCTGGTTCTGGCCCGGCGGGCCGACTCGGCGATAGTCTGCAGCAACTGCCCGCACAAAATGCTGTCAAAATCGCAGGTTGCCGTCGCCTCCGGAATTATTCATGGCTTTGATATCAGTAAAATCTCCGCCCTGCACAAAGTCACGCCCAAAACCATCACCTGGCACAAAAGTAAAATCATGGAAAAATATCGCCTCAATAACCATTATGACTTTTTCCAGTTTATTAATTTGTTAAAAGAGCGCTGGTAAACCCGCGAATATGCCGGAACTGAGTAACACTATGCGCGATAAAATTAGGAATTTGACGGCTTGTAAGGGTCGGGAATCCGAAAAAATATCAGTGAGATGAAAAATATCTACTCTGGTGTTACGCGCAGCAGTAACATGATCTGGTTCCTTGATATGAAAATACCGTAGCGTGTTTTTAGCCATAAGAAAAACGTCTTTATCGAGGAATCTGTTACTTCGTCACATTGCCCCTTGCGTGCCTGTTAGGGGCCTCTTTTTTATGACGAAGCGCGCCCCCGTCAGAGAGGGCGCACGACGATCAGGCCTCGACCTGCTGAGCCGCGGCTTCTTCTTCCGCGACCTCTTCCTGCAACAGACCTTCATTTTTTGACAGCATCGCCGTCGCGATCCCATTCCCCAGCACGTTAATCGCGGAACGCCCCATATCGAGAAAATGGTCAATACCCATCAGCAGCAAAATACCCGCCACCGGAATATTGAAGCTCGGGATGGTCGCGGCCAGCACCACCAGCGCCGAGCGCGGCACCCCGGCAATTCCCTTTGATGCCAGCATCAGGGTCAGCATCATCACGGTGATCTCGCTAAAGCTCAGATGAATATTGTAGGCCTGAGCGATAAACATCGCGGCAAACGAGCAGTACACCATCGAGCCGACGAGGTTAAAGGAGTAGCCGATGGGCAGTACGAACGACGCGATATTACGCGAGCAGCCGAACTCCACGAGGCGCTCAAGGGTCTTCGGATAGGCAGCTTCTGAGCTGCTGGTGGTAAACGCCACCAGTACCGGATCTTTCAGCATATTAAGCAGGCGAAAAACCTCTTTTTTCAGCACCATATATCCCACCGCCAGCAGCACCATGCTGGTCAGCAGCACTGCAACGTAGTAACCGCCGATGAACGAAGCATAGTTAAGCAGGATCCCCAGCCCCTGCGAGGCGATAACCGAAGAGATGGCGGCAAAAATCGCCAGCGGTGCCACGTACATCACGTACCCGGTGACCTTCAGCATAATATGGGAAACCACGTTCAGGGCCGCCACCAGCGGAGCGTTGAATTTCTCCCCCAGCGACGCTCCGGCAATGCCGAAGAACATTGAGAACACCACGATTTGCAGAATTTCGTTGTTGGCCATCGCTTCGGTAATGCTGGTCGGAATAGTATGCGTCAGAAAGCCTTTCAGGCTCATCCCGCTCACCGCCAGGCCGGTATCGACCGACTCTTTCGGAATTGCCAGATTCAACCCGGCGCCGGGGTGCTCAAGGGTAACAATCACCAGCCCAACCAGAATGGAGAGAATTGAAGAGGTAACAAACCATACCATGGCTTTACCGCCGACCCGCCCAATGGTAGCCGTTTCGCCAAGCCGCATAATGCCGACGGTGAGCGTACTGAAGACTAATGGCGCAATCACCATTTTAATCAGGCGCAGGAACACGTCGGTCAGCAGCGTAATATTTTCAGACCATGCGGTTATGGTTGTTTGCGCGGCGTATGCGTGAATGGCCGCGCCGGAGAGGATCCCCAACAGCATAAAGATAACGATGAACAGCGTGAGTTTGTTTGCACTTGCCACAAAAATTAACCCCTGATTTATTTAACGTGTTGTTATCAATGTGCATATATTTTATTTATTGGAGCACACCAAACATTCATCACATAAATTGAATAAAAGCAGACGGGGTTACAACTCTTTTTTTGGTTTTTATAGTAAAAGTTGATGTGCTCGTTGACGTGCATCAAGCAAGTTCATTCCGCCACGGCCGACGGCGGGCAAAAATACGCTCAGGGATGCTGTCCGCTTACATCGCCAGCCCGCCGCCGCCACTGAACGGCTGCTCGCCGGCGATTTTCATTATTTCCGCCCCCAGCGTGACAAACGGCGCCCGCCGGCTGGCATAAATCAGCCCGCCCGATCTCGGCCGCACCGCTTTGACCATATCGGTCAGCGGGTCGATGATTTCCGCGACGACATCGTCGGCGCTGACCCATTCGCCCGGCTGTTTTAGCGGCACCAGGATGCCGGTCGCCGGCGCGGTGACAATCTCCCCGGCAGCAAACGGCAGCATCACCGTTTCCTGCTGCGGCACCGCAGGCTTGTCGCCCGCCAGCACGCCGCGGTACTGCAGATAACGGTAAATACGTTCGGCGTCGTCGCAGGCGGTAGCGTGATTCACCTCGTGCTGGCCGCGCAGCTCGACGGTCACCGCCATACAGCCGGGCTGCTGCGGGCCCCACGCCGGGTTTAGCGCGCTCAAACGCTGCCACGGCAGGCCGCAGGCCTCATCAAACGAGTTGCCCCCGCTCTCCTGGGACAGCAGCACGGCGCCAATACCGAGAAAAGCCGCCAGTACGTTCGCCTCGCGTTGCCAGGCCGGATCGGCGTAAAGGTGCAAAATCGCCTGGTCATCGCAATGGAGATCGAGCACCAGATCGGCATCGCAGGCGAGGCTCAGCAGATGTTGACGCAGGGCCTGAACCTCGCTTGCCACGGGAAGCGCCGCCAGCGCCTTCTGCATGGCATCGCGCACCTGCTGGAGATATTCGGCGCGCGTAGCGGGCGATTCCGCGGGTAGCCAGGGCTGCGCCAGCGCCGCCAGATCGGGAAAGTCGCGGTTGAAATTGCGCCCGCTCGCCAGATCGAAACGGCCAATGCCGCTGTTAAGCAGCAGCTGAGCCAGCCCCGGCGGATTGGCTACCGGCACCATAATAATTTCACCGCGCAGCTCGCCCCGTCGTTCCGCCTGGCTGAGTAATCTTTTAAGATAATGCAGAACCAGCATGCCCGGAATTTCATCGGCGTGCAGCCCCGCCTGCAGATAGACTTTCTCGCCGGCGCCGGGCGCGCCGAAATGAAAATGGCTTAATTGCCGCTGCCCACCGAGCGCATGTTGAGGTAATGTATCGTGTTTAATTTTCATTGGACGTCCCATCTGTGGAAAAGAAAACCCGGCTTGACCGTATCGATCATAAGATCCTTGAAATCCTGCGCCGGGATGGCCGCATTTCTTATCAGAAGCTCTCGGAGCAGGTAAATCTCACCGCGCGTCCATGTCTGGAACGCGTGCGCGGCCTCGAGCGTGACGGCATCATTCGCGGCTACAGCGCCATTATCGAACTGCCCGAGCCGGAGCATGCGTTTGTGGTGCAGGCGCAAATCGCCCTGGCCGACCACGGCCGCTCGCAGCCGGTGTTTGAACAGGAGATGCGCCAGACGCCCGAAGTGCTGGACTGCTGGCTGGTAAGCGGCAGCTTCGACTTTCTGGTACGCATCGGCTGTCGCAGCATGACGCACTATTGCCAGCTGGCGGATAGCTGGCTGACCAGTAAAAAGTTTCACGTTGATAAAATCGTTACTCTGACCGAACTCCAGGCGATTAAGCGCTCCTGATTAGCCGCGACGGATAAACGCCAGCCAGCGCCGTTCGGCGCGGGAAAAGGCGAAAATCAGCAGAAAGGTGCACAGGAGATAGAGCGCCGCGGCCATCAGAAACGGAATAAACGGCGACCAGGTCATGGCGTAGAACGCGCGGGCCACGCCGGTAATATCCAGCAGGGTTACCGTGCTGGCCAGCGAGGTGGCGTGGAGTAAAAAGACCATTTCATTATTCAGCGCCGGGATCCCACGTCTGAGCGTCGCGGGCAGCACCAGACGACGAATAATCTGCCATTTCCCCATCCCGTAGGCTTCTCCGGCAACCCACTCCTGACGGGGAAAGGTCAGCATCATCCCCGCCAGCAGCTCCGCGACGTAAGCGGAGGTGTTCAGCACCAGCGCCAGCGTGGCGCAGAAAGTCGCATCGCGAAACAGCAGCCAAAACGGCTGCTCGTTCATCCAACCCGTCTGCACGATATCGAACTGCGACAGGCCGTAGTAAATCAGCATCAGTTGCAGATAGAGCGGCGTGCTGCGGAAAAAATACGTAAAACCACGGATGGGCAGCGCCAGCGCGCGCGGGCCGTACACCTGCCCCACCGCCATCGCAATCGCCAGCGCCATCCCGGGAACGATGGAGAGCAAAAACAGCTCCGCCGTTATCGCCAGCCCGCTGGCGGCGCCGTTGCCGTCGCTCCAGATAAAGCTCGGGATCGCATCGAGAAAGGTTTGCAGATTCATAGCGCGGCCCCCGCCGTGGAAGAACGCAGCGCATAACGCTTCGCCAGGCGGCTAAACAACCAGCTGGAGAGCGCGGTAATGACCATATAAATCAGGGAAACCAGGAAATAGAAGAGGAACGGTTTCTGCGTGGCGCGCCCGGCCTGCTCGGCCAGCCATACCATGTCCTCCAGGCCCAGGATCGACACCAGCGCCGACGCTTTCATCAGCCCCAGCCAGTTATTATTGATCCCGGGAATCGCGAAGCTCAGCATCTGCGGCAGCATCACCCGGCGAAATACCGTCCACGGGCGCATTCCGTAGGCCTGCGCGGCTTCGATTTGCCCACGATCGACGGTCAGAAATGCGCCGCGAAAGGTCTCGGTGTAATAGGCGCCGAACACAAAGCCAATCGCCAGCACGCCGGAAAAAAAGGTATTGAAGCGCACCGGCCCCAGCCCCACCGCTGCCAGCAGCAGGTTAACCAGCATCTCGCCGCCGAAAAACAGCAGTAGCATAATCACCAGCTCGGGAATACCGCGTACCAGGGTGGTGTAGGCGGTGGAAAACAGGCGCAGCCACGGCGGGCCAAAGAGTTTAACCAGCGAGTTGATCAGGCCCAGCAGCAGCGCGACCAGCAATGAGCAGAGCATCACGCACAGCGAAAGCGCCGCGCCGCGTAACAGTAAGGGTAAATAGTCTGCGACCATGTTCAGCCTTCCACGGGTGCCGTAAAGGGGCGCAAGCCAGCGCCTGCGCCCTCGCCTTCACGGCTTATTTGCCATAAATATCAATGCTAAAGTATTTTTTCTGGATAGCGTCGTAGGTGCCATCGGCGCGAATAGCCTTGATAGCGCCGTTCAGGGCATCCCGCAGCGCCGGATTATCTTTATTGACCGCAATCCCCACATCGGAAGAGATACCGCCGTCCTGAATGACCGGACCGGCAAAAGCGAATTTCTGCCCGCGCGGGGTATCAATAAAGCCGGTCGCCGCCTGGATATTATCCTGCAAAGCGGCGTCAATGCGTCCGGAGAGCAGGTCGAGGTAGACGTTATCCTGATTCGCGTAGCTGACGATCTTCACGCCGTGGTTGGCCCAGTTAGCCTTCGCAAACGCTTCATGGGTGGAACCGGTCTGGACGCCGACGGTCTTGCCTTTCAGGCTGGCGACCTCAGGCAGCAGCGGGCTACCTTTGCGCGCCACCAGCTGCGCTGCGCTGCGGTAGTAGCGGTCGGTGAAGTCCACTTCCTTTTTACGCGCATCGGTCATATTGAGCGAAGCGATAATGGCATCGAACTTATGCGCATTGAGAGCGGCAATCATGCTTTCGAACGGCTGCTTAACGAAAACGCATTTGGCTTTTAGCTGGGTGCACAGCGCGTTGGCGATATCAATATCAAAACCGGTAATTTCACCGCTGGGGGCCAGTACGTCAAACGGCGGATAGCCGCCATCGACGCCAAAGCTAATGGTATCAAACTGCTGGGCGGCCAGCGGCGCGCTGAGCGCCATGCAGGCCAGTAGTGCGGCAAGGCGTAGTTTCATTTCGATCTCCCCGGTGTCGGCGCAAAAATTAAAAACGCAGTGAGAGGCAGGTCAGGCCGCCATCCATTTTCTTAAATTCGCTGGTGTCGAGCTGCACGACAGGCATTCCCAGCTTGCTGATTTCGCCCAGGGTACAGGGGTAGCCCTGCGGCGTAATTAAGGTATCGTTGATCCACAGCGTATTTCCGGCGTAGGCCTCTTCCTCCGGGATCACGATACGGTTGAAGCCGCTAAACGCCGGATGGTTAACGTAGCCTTCCGTCAGCAGCAGCGTATTGCGGCCCACATAGTTGACGATCGATTTCAGATGCAGACCGGCGCTCACGTCAATCGCCGTCACCGTGTAGCCGTGCGGCTCAACGGCGGCGGCAAATTCGCGGATCCCCTGCTCATCGGTACGCGCCGTCAGGCCGATAAAAAATCGTTTGCCCACCAGCAGCACGTCGCCGCCGTCCATATGTCCGCTTTCGCTCATCTGCACCAGTGGACGAAACCCCGCCAGCACCGGCGCAATAGTATCGACTTCGCCCTGGCGGCTCGGCGCGCCCGGATGAGTAATCACCGCCAGTTCCGGCATGACCACCGCGGTATCTTCAACAAAGTGCGCATCGGGATATTCCGCCGCGGCAGGAAGCACGGTGACCTTCAGGCCGAGCTGCAGAAGGGTCTCTACATAGGCGAGAAACTGGCGCGTGGTGGCAGCGATATCCGGCGCGCCCAGTTGGGCGGTAGTTTGTCCTGCGCCGCAGGTGGCGGCCGGTAGACGGGCGATAGCTTGGGTAAAATGCATAAAGAACCCTCTGATAGTGGTCGCATTGCTTAAAGCAAAATCTTGAGTGAATTTGATTATTAAACAGATGCGCCTGCCAATCAGGCTGAATCACGCCCCGGGGCCGCTTATTCACGCTGTATATCAGCCTGGCTGCAACGCATTCCGCTGTGACCCTTAAGAAACAGCGAATGACCGGCGATAATTCACCGGGTTCCTCGCCCGGCTAAGCAAAATCGTTAAGCGAATTTTTCGCCTAACTATTCATCGTAACCGACTCAAGGAAAAGCGTTTTTTCCAGACGTTTCTGGACAGTCTTTTCATAATTCCTCCATTTTTAAGCGGCGTTCGCTGACTAAACTAGTATCATTCCGTGAAACGTTTCAGGATGAGATAGCAAATTAATGAAAGGTAGCAATAAAAGCCGTTGGGCAGCCGTGCTGGTGGTAGCGATCGTCGCGGGCGCCGCGTACTGGTTCTGGCAGGGTCGCGAAGCGGCAAATAGCGGCGCGCCGACGGCGACAGGCGCGCGTCAGCAGGGCCCCGGAGGCGGACGGCCCGGTCGTTTTGGCGCAGCCCTCGCGCCGGTACAGGCGGCAACCGCGACCAGCGAAGCGGTGCCGCGCTACCTTTCCGGCCTCGGCACCGTGACGGCGGCGAATACCGTCACCGTGCGCAGCCGCGTCGACGGCCAGCTTCTGGCGATCCACTTTACCGAAGGCCAGCAGGTCAAAGCGGGCGATCTGCTCGCGGAAATCGATCCCAGCCAGTTTAAAGTCGCCCTCTCCCAGGCCGAGGGGCAACTGGCCAAAGATCGGGCGACCCTCGCCAACGCTCGCCGCGATCTGGCGCGCTACCAGCAGCTGGTGAAAACCAATCTGGTGTCGCGCCAGGAGCTGGATACCCAGCAGTCGCTGGTCAGCGAAACCCAGGGCACGATTAAGGCGGACGAAGCCGCTGTCGCCAGCGCCCAGCTGCAGCTGAACTGGAGCCGCATCACCGCGCCGATTGACGGCCGGGTCGGCTTAAAACAGGTGGATATCGGCAACCAGATCTCCAGCGGCGACACCACCGGCATTGTGGTGCTGACGCAAAACCACCCTATTGATGTGGTCTTTACGCTGCCGGAAAACCAAATCGCCACCGTCGTACAGGCGCAAAAGGCGGGGAAAAAGCTGGCGGTCGAAGCCTGGGACCGCACCAATAAACAGAAAATCAGCGAAGGCTCGCTGCTGAGCCTCGATAACCAGATTGACGCCACCACCGGCACCATCAAGCTGAAAGCGCGCTTTACAAACCTTGATGACGCCCTGTTCCCCAATCAATTCGTCAACGCCCGTATGCTGGTCGATACCGAGCAAAACGCGGTAGTGATCCCAACCGCCGCGCTGCAAATGGGTAACGAAGGTCATTTCGTCTGGGTACTGAACGACGAGAATAAGGTCAGCAAGCACACCGTCACGCCGGGTATTCAGGACAGTCTGAAAGTGGTGATTAACGCCGGTCTTTCCGCTGGCGATCGCGTGGTCACTGACGGGATCGATCGTCTGACGGAAGGCGCAAAAGTTGAGGTCGTCGAAGCCCACGATGCGGCAACCGCCGCCGAGCCGGAAAAAGCCACCAGCCGCGAATACGGTAAAAAAGGAGCGCGCTCCTGATGCAAGTGTTACCGCCGAGCAGTACGGGCGGCCCTTCCCGTCTGTTTATCATGCGCCCGGTCGCCACGACGCTGTTAATGGTGGCCATCATGCTGGCCGGGATTATCGGCTATCGATTCTTACCGGTTTCGGCGCTGCCGGAAGTGGACTACCCGACGATTCAGGTGGTAACCCTCTATCCCGGCGCCAGCCCGGACGTGATGACCTCATCCGTGACGGCCCCGCTGGAGCGCCAGTTTGGCCAGATGTCCGGCCTCAAGCAGATGTCCTCCCAGAGCTCCGGCGGCGCGTCAGTGGTCACGCTCCAGTTCCAGCTCACGCTGCCGCTGGACGTCGCGGAACAGGAAGTACAGGCGGCCATCAACGCTGCCACCAACCTGCTGCCTTCTGACCTGCCTAACCCGCCGGTCTACAGCAAAGTTAACCCCGCCGATCCGCCGATTATGACCCTCGCGGTCACCTCTTCCGCCGTGCCGATGACCCAGGTCGAGGATATGGTCGAGACCCGCGTGGCGCAGAAGATCTCCCAGGTTTCCGGCGTCGGGCTGGTCACCCTCGCGGGCGGCCAGCGCCCGGCGGTACGCGTCAAGCTCAACGCCCAGGCCATCGCCGCGCTCGGGCTGACCAGCGAAACGGTGCGCACCGCGATAACCAGCGCCAACGTCAACTCGGCGAAAGGGAGCCTTGACGGCCCGGCGCGGGCGGTGACCCTCTCCGCCAACGATCAGATGCAGTCGGCAGAAGATTATCGCCGCCTGATTATCGCCTGGCAGAACGGCGCACCGATTCGCCTCGGCGACGTCGCCACCGTGGAACAGGGCGCGGAAAACAGCTGGCTTGGGGCATGGGCGAACAATCAGCGGGCGATCGTCATGAACGTCCAGCGCCAGCCGGGGGCCAATATTATCTCTACCGCCGACAGCATCCGCCAGATGCTGCCGCAGTTGACCGAAAGCCTGCCGAAATCAGTCAAAGTACAGGTGCTTTCCGACCGCACTACCAACATCCGGGCGTCGGTTAGCGACACCCAGTTCGAGCTGATGCTGGCTATCGCCCTGGTGGTGATGATTATTTACGTCTTTCTGCGCAACGTCCCGGCGACGATTATTCCCGGCATCGCCGTGCCGCTATCGCTGGTCGGCACCTTTGCGGTAATGGTGTTTCTCGATTTCTCGATTAACAACCTGACGCTGATGGCCCTGACCATCGCCACCGGCTTTGTGGTCGATGACGCTATCGTGGTGATCGAAAACATCTCGCGCTATATCGAGAAAGGCGAAAAGCCGCTGGCCGCCGCCCTGAAAGGGGCCGGAGAGATTGGCTTTACCATTATCTCGTTGACCTTCTCGCTGATTGCGGTGCTGATCCCGCTGCTGTTTATGGGCGATATCGTGGGCCGCCTGTTCCGCGAGTTTGCCATTACCCTGGCGGTGGCGATCCTGATCTCCGCGGTGGTGTCGCTGACCCTGACGCCGATGATGTGCGCCCGCATGCTGAGCCACGAGTCGCTGCGCAAGCAGAACCGCTTCTCGCGCGCCAGCGAGCGTTTCTTTGAACGGGTGATCGCCGTCTATGGCCGCTGGCTGAGCCGGGTATTGAATCATCCCTGGCTGACACTGAGCGTGGCCCTCGGTACCCTGGTGCTGTCGATTATGCTGTGGGTGTTTATTCCGAAGGGCTTTTTCCCGATTCAGGACAACGGCATCATTCAGGGTACGCTGCAGGCGCCGCAGTCGGCGTCGTTCGCCAACATGGCCGAGCGCCAGCAGCAGGTGTCGGCGGCGATACTCAAAGATCCGGCGGTGGAAAGCCTGACCTCCTACGTCGGAGTTGACGGCACTAACCCGGCGCTCAACAGCGCCCGCCTGCAAATCAACCTTAAGCCGCTGGACGAGCGCGACGATCGCGTGCAGACGGTGATCGGCCGCCTGCAGAACGCGGTGAGCGGGATTCCCGGCATTGAGCTTTACCTTCAGCCCACGCAGGATCTGACCATTGACACCACCGCCAGCCGCACTCAGTACCAGTTCACCCTGCAGGCGAACTCGCTGGATGCGCTCAGCAACTGGGTGCCACAGCTGCTGACCCGGCTGCAGGCGCTGCCGCAGCTCTCCGACGTCAGCAGCGACTGGCAGGACAAGGGCCTGGCGGCGTATATCAACGTTGACCGCGATAGCGCCAGCCGCCTCGGCATCAGCATGGCGGACGTCGATAATGCGCTGTATAACGCCTTCGGCCAGCGTTTAATCTCCACCATCTATACCCAGGCGAATCAGTACCGCGTGGTGCTGGAGCATGATACCCAGGCCACGCCGGGGCTGGCGGCGCTGGATAATATTCGCCTGACCAGCAGCGACGGCGGGATTGTGCCGCTGAAATCCATCGCCAGCGTCGAGGAGCGTTTTGCCCCGCTATCCATAAACCATCTCGATCAGTTCCCGGTCACCACCATCTCGTTTAACGTGCCGGATAACTATTCGCTGGGCGATGCGGTCGATGCCATCCTTGGCGCCGAACAGGCGCTGGAATTCCCGAGCGATATCCGCACCCAGTTCCAGGGCAGCTCTCTGGCTTTCCAGTCGGCGCTGGGCAGCACCGTCTGGCTGGTGGTCGCTGCGGTAGTGGCGATGTATATCGTCCTCGGAGTACTGTATGAAAGCTTTATTCACCCGATAACGATTCTCTCCACCCTGCCGACGGCGGGCGTGGGCGCGTTGCTGGCGCTGTGGCTGGCGGGGAGCGAACTGGACGTTATCGCGATTATCGGCATCATTTTGCTGATCGGCATCGTCAAGAAAAACGCCATCATGATGATCGACTTCGCGCTGGCCGCCGAACGCGAACAGGGCATGCCGCCGCGCGAGGCTATCTACCAGGCCTGTCTGCTGCGCTTTCGTCCCATCCTGATGACCACCCTCGCCGCCCTGCTCGGCGCGCTGCCGCTGATGCTCAGCACCGGCGTCGGCGCGGAGCTGCGCCGTCCGCTGGGGATTGGCATGGTCGGCGGTCTGATGCTCAGCCAGGTGCTGACCCTGTTCACTACCCCGGTGATCTATCTGCTGTTCGACCGACTGTCGCTGTATATGAAGAGCCGATTCCCGCGGCGTGAAGAGGAGGCGTAGGTGAAGTTTTTCGCGCTCTTCATTTACCGTCCGGTGGCGACGATTCTGATTTCGCTCGCCATTACTCTCTGCGGCATCCTCGGTTTTCGCCTGCTGCCGGTAGCGCCGCTGCCGCAGGTGGACTTCCCGGTTATCATGGTCAGCGCCTCGCTGCCCGGCGCGTCGCCGGAGACTATGGCCTCTTCGGTGGCGAC
Source organism: Klebsiella sp. S69 (assembly GCF_016516145.1). Taxonomy (NCBI): domain Bacteria; kingdom Pseudomonadati; phylum Pseudomonadota; class Gammaproteobacteria; order Enterobacterales; family Enterobacteriaceae; genus Klebsiella; species Klebsiella sp. S69. Next base: position 48,949 of record NZ_JACVUU010000010.1, read on the forward strand.
GCCGCTGGAGCGCTCTTTGGGGCGGATTGCCGGGGTCAATGAGATGACCTCCTCCAGCTCGCTCGGCAGTACGCGCATCATTCTTGAGTTCAACTTTGACCGCGATATCAACGGCGCGGCCCGCGACGTGCAGGCGGCGATTAACGCTGCGCAAAGCCTGCTGCCGAGCGGTATGCCGAGCCGTCCGACCTATCGCAAAGCCAACCCGTCAGACGCGCCGATCATGATCCTCACCCTCACCTCGGATACCTGGTCCCAGGGTGAGCTGTACGACTTCGCCTCAACCCAACTGGCGCAGACCATTGCCCAGATTGACGGCGTCGGCGACGTCGACGTCGGCGGCAGTTCGCTGCCCGCTGTGCGCGTCGACCTCAACCCGCAGGCGCTGTTTAACCAGGGCGTGTCGCTCGACGCGGTGCGCACCGCCATCAGCAACGCCAACGTGCGTAAACCGCAGGGGGCGCTGGAAGATGCCACCCACCGCTGGCAGGTGGCGACCAACGACGAGCTGAAAACCGCGGCCGAATACCAGCCGCTGATCGTGCACTACAACAACGGCGCGGCGGTGCGCCTCGGCGACGTCGCCAACGTCACCGATTCGGTGCAGGACGTGCGCAACGCCGGGATGACTAACGCCAAACCGGCGATTTTGCTGATGATCCGTAAGCTGCCGGAGGCCAATATCATTGAAACGGTGGACAGCATTCGCGCCCGTCTGCCGGAGCTACAGCGCACCATCCCGGCCTCTGTCGATCTGCAAATCGCCCAGGACCGTTCGCCGACCATCCGCGCCTCGCTGGAGGAAGTCGAGCAAACGCTGGTGATCTCGGTGGCGCTGGTGATCCTCGTGGTCTTCCTCTTCCTCCGCTCGGGGCGCGCGACGCTGATCCCGGCGGTGGCGGTTCCGGTTTCGCTGATCGGCACCTTCGCCGCCATGTACCTGTGCGGCTTCAGCCTTAACAACCTGTCGCTGATGGCGCTGACCATCGCTACCGGCTTCGTGGTTGATGACGCCATCGTGGTGCTGGAAAACATTTCCCGCCATCTCGAAGCGGGCATGAAGCCGCTGCAGGCGGCGCTGCAGGGGAGCCGGGAAGTCGGATTTACCGTTCTGTCGATGAGCCTGTCGCTGGTGGCGGTATTCCTGCCGCTGCTGCTGATGGGCGGCCTGCCGGGAAGGCTGCTGCGCGAATTCGCCGTTACTCTGTCGGTGGCGATCGGTATCTCGCTGGCGGTCTCCCTGACCCTGACGCCGATGATGTGCGGCTGGCTGCTGAAAAGCGGCAAGCCGCACGAGCCGACGCGCAAGCGCGGTGTTGGCCGCCTGCTGGTGGCGATTCAGGGCGGATACGGTAAGTCGCTGAAGTGGGTACTGAAGCATAGCCGCTTAACCGGCCTGGTGCTGCTTGGCACCATCGCGCTGAGCGTCTGGCTCTATATTTCGATTCCTAAAACCTTCTTCCCGGAGCAGGACACCGGGGTGCTGATGGGCGGGATCCAGGCCGATCAGAGCATCTCGTTCCAGGCGATGCGCGGCAAGCTGGAGGACTTTATGAAGATCATTCGTGAAGATCCGGCGGTGGACAACGTCACCGGTTTTACCGGCGGCTCGCGGGTCAACAGCGGGATGATGTTTATCACCCTGAAGTCGCGCGATGAGCGCCATGAAACGGCCCAGCAGATTATCGATCGGCTGCGGAAGAAGCTGGCCAAAGAGCCGGGGGCCAACCTGTTCCTGATGGCGGTACAGGATATCCGCGTCGGCGGCCGTCAGGCCAACGCCAGCTACCAGTACACGCTGCTGTCGGACGACCTTGCGGCGCTGCGGGAGTGGGAACCCAAAATCCGCAAAACGCTGGCGGCGCTGCCGGAGCTGGCGGATGTCAACTCCGACAGCCAGAATAACGGCGCCGAGATGGACCTGATCTACGACCGCGATACCATGTCGCGACTCGGCATCAGCGTGCAGGACGCCAATAATCTGCTAAATAACGCCTTCGGTCAGCGGCAGATCTCAACCATCTACCAGCCGCTGAACCAGTATAAAGTGGTGATGCAGGTCGACCCGGTCTACACCCAGGACGTCAGCGCCCTCGATAAAATGTTTGTGATCAACAGCGAAGACAAGCCGATCCCGCTATCCTATTTCGCCAAATGGCAGCCGGCCAACGCCCCGCTGTCGGTGAACCATCAGGGGCTGTCGGCGGCATCGACCGTGTCGTTTAACCTGCCTACCGGCAAATCGCTGTCAGAAGCCAGCGACGCCATTAACCGGGCGATGACCCAGCTTGGCGTACCGTCCAGCGTCCGCGGGTCGTTCGCCGGGACCGCGCAGGTGTTCCAGGAGACCATGAACTCGCAGGTGATCCTGATTCTGGCGGCTATCGCCACGGTCTATATCGTGCTGGGGATCCTCTATGAGAGCTACGTTCATCCGCTAACCATTCTGTCGACTATTCCGTCCGCGGGCGTCGGCGCGCTGCTGGCGCTGGAGCTTTTCGATGCCCCGTTCAGCCTAATCGCGCTTATCGGGATTATGCTATTAATTGGCATTGTGAAGAAAAACGCCATCATGATGGTCGACTTTGCCCTGGAAGCGCAGCGCAACGGCAACCTGCCGCCGGAAGAGGCAATCTTCCAGGCCTGTCTGCTGCGCTTCCGGCCGATAATGATGACCACCCTGGCGGCGCTGTTCGGCGCGCTGCCGCTGGTTATCTCTGGCGGCGTTGGCGCCGAGCTGCGCCAGCCCTTGGGGATCACCATTGTCGGCGGTCTGGTAATGAGTCAGCTGTTGACCCTGTATACCACGCCGGTGGTCTATCTGTTCTTCGACCGTCTGCGGCTGCGTTTTTCGCGAAAAGTCCATCAACCGGTAAGCGAATAACATGACAGATCTTCCTTCCAGCGTACGCTGGCAGCTGTGGATAGTGGCCTTTGGCTTTTTTATGCAGGCGCTGGATACCACCATCGTTAACACCGCCCTCCCCTCAATGGCGCAAAGTCTTGGGGAGAGCCCGCTGCATATGCATATGGTTATCGTCTCCTACGTGCTGACGGTGGCGGTGATGCTGCCCGCCAGCGGCTGGCTGGCGGATCGTGTCGGAGTAAGAAATATCTTTTTTAGCGCCATCGTGCTGTTCACCGCCGGCTCCCTGTTCTGCGCGCAGGCCGCCACGCTCGATCAGCTGATTCTGGCCCGGGTGCTGCAGGGCGTCGGCGGCGCAATGATGGTTCCCGTAGGCCGCCTGACGGTAATGAAAATTGTCCCGCGCAGCCAATATATGGCGGCGATGACCTTCGTCACCCTGCCCGGCCAGGTGGGGCCGCTGCTTGGCCCGGCGCTGGGCGGGATGCTGGTGGAGTACGCCTCCTGGCACTGGATCTTTCTGATCAATATTCCGGTTGGCATCGTCGGCGCCATCGCCACGCTGTGCCTGATGCCCAACTACACCCTGCAAACCCGGCGCTTTGATATCCTCGGCTTTATTTTGCTGGCCGCCGGCATGGCAACGCTCACCCTGGCGCTCGACGGCAAAAAGGGGCTCGGAATCTCCCCCCTGTGGCTGACGGCGCTGGTGGCCATCGGCGCGGCGTCAATTCTGTGCTATCTGTGGCACGCGCGCGGCAACCGCAACGCGCTGTTCAGCCTGAAGCTGTTCAACAACCGCACCTTTTCTCTCGGCCTTGGCGGCAGCTTCGCCGGGCGCATCGGCAGCGGCATGCTGCCGTTCATGACCCCGGTGTTTTTACAGATTGGCCTCGGCTTTTCGCCGTTCCACGCCGGGCTGATGATGATCCCGATGGTGCTTGGCAGCATGGGAATGAAGCGCATTGTGGTTCAGGTGGTCAACCGCTTCGGCTATCGTCGGGTGCTGGTGACTTCAACGATCGGCCTCGCGCTGGTCAGCCTGCTATTTATGGCCGTCGCGCTCGCGGGCTGGTACTGGCTGCTGCCGATGGTCCTGTTTCTGCAGGGAATGATTAACTCCAGCCGCTTCTCCTCAATGAATACCCTGACCCTGAAGGACCTGCCCGACGATCTGGCCAGCAGCGGCAACAGCATGCTATCGATGGTCATGCAGCTGTCGATGAGTATCGGCGTCACTATCGCCGGGATGCTACTCGGTCTCTACGGCCAGCAGCATATCGGCGTCGATGCGGCGACCGCTCATCAGGTGTTTCTTTATACCTACTTAAGCATGGCGGTGGTTATTGCGCTGCCGGCACTCATTTTTTCCCGCGTACCGGACGACACCACGATGAATACCGTGATTCGTCGCCGTAAAAGGAGTGAGTCTTGAAGTTCTGGCGTCCCGGCATTACCGGCAAGCTGTTTATCGCGATTCTTGCCACCTGCATCGTGCTGCTAATCAGCATGCACTGGGCGGTGCGTATCAGTTTTGAACGCGGCTTTATCGACTATATCAAGCGCGGCAACGAACAGCGCCTGACCATGCTCGGCGATGCCCTGAGCGAACAGTATGCCCAGCACGGCAGCTGGAAGTTCCTGCGCAACAACGACCGCTTTATTTTCCAGCTGCTGAAAACCTTTGAGCGCGACAATGACGATCGCTCGCCGCCGGGTCGCGGTATGGGTCCGATGGACGAACCGCGTCCGGGCCCCGGCCCCGGAGAGATGCCGCCGGATGCCGCGCCGGACCGCCCCCTTGAGGGCCCGCGCGGCGATCGTGGCGATCGCGGTCCCGGTCCTGATATGCCTCCGCACGGCTGGCGCACGATGTTCTGGGTGGTCGATCAGAAAGGGCGCGTACTGGTGGGCCCGCGCGAGCGCGTCCCGGCAGACGGCACCCGGCGCAGTATTATGGTTAACGGCGTCGAGGTTGGCGCGGTCATTGCCTCGCCGGTTGAGCGCCTGACGCGCAACACCGATATCAACTTCGACCGTCAGCAGAAACGCACCAGCTGGCTGATTGTCGCCCTCGCTACGCTGCTGGCGGCGCTGGCCACCTTCCCGCTGGCGCGCGGTCTGCTCGCCCCGGTTAAACGGCTGGTTGAGGGGACTCATCGTCTGGCGGCCGGCGATTTCTCCACCCGGGTCACCGCCACCAGCAGCGATGAACTGGGGCGCCTGGCGAAAGATTTTAACCAGCTAGCCAGTACCCTTGAACGCAATCAGCAAATGCGCCGCGACCTGATGGCCGATATTTCTCATGAACTTCGCACGCCGCTGGCGGTGCTGCGCGGCGAGCTGGAGGCGATTCAGGATGGCATCAGGAAATTTACCCCGGATTCCATCGCCTCCCTACAGGCGGAGGTCGCCACCCTCACCAAACTGGTCGAGGATTTGCACCAGCTTTCCATGTCCGATGAAGGCGCCCTCACCTACCAGAAAAGCTCGGTGGATATTATTAATCTGCTGGAGGTCGCCGCCGGCGCGTTTCGCGAGCGCTTCGCCAGCCGTGGACTGTCGATTGGCGTTTCGCTGCCGGAAAGCGCGACGATTTTCGGCGACCGGGATCGCCTGATGCAGCTGTTCAACAACCTGCTGGAAAACAGCCTGCGCTATACCGATAGCGGCGGCGGCCTGCAGATTAGCGCCCGCCAGAGCGGCCAGATGCTGATTCTCGACTTTGCCGATAGCGCGCCCGGCGTCACCGACGAACAGCTGGAGCGGCTGGTTGAGCGCTTTTATCGTACCGAAGGGTCGCGTAATCGTGCCAGCGGCGGCTCTGGTCTGGGGCTGGCGATTTGCCTTAACATCGTGGCTGCCCACGGCGGCACTTTACGTGCCGGCCATTCGCCTTTGGGCGGGGTTAGCATTAAAGTAGAGTTACCTCTGGAACGTAATTTATCGAGAGACGTATGACTGAATTACCTGTTGATGAAAACACGCCGCGCATTCTTATCGTGGAAGATGAGCCCAAACTGGGCCAATTGCTGATCGATTATCTTCAGGCGGCGGGTTATGCGCCGACGCTGATCAATCACGGCGATCGGGTTCTACCGTACGTTCGCCAGACGCCGCCGCATCTGATCCTGCTGGATCTGATGCTGCCCGGTACCGACGGGCTCACTCTGTGCCGGGAAATCCGCCGTTTCTCTGAGGTTCCGGTGGTGATGGTAACCGCCAAAATCGAGGAGATCGACCGCCTGCTGGGGTTAGAAATCGGCGCCGATGACTATATCTGTAAGCCCTATAGCCCGCGTGAAGTGGTGGCCCGCGTGAAGACCATTCTTCGCCGCTGCAAGCCGCAGCGCGATCTGCAGGCGCTGGATGCCGAAAGCCCGCTGATTGTCGACGAGGGCCGCTTCCAGGCTTCCTGGCGCAACAAGCTGCTGGACCTCACGCCCGCCGAGTTCCGGCTGCTGAAGACCCTCTCTCAGGAGCCGGGTAAAGTCTTCTCCCGCGAACAGCTGCTCAATCATCTGTACGACGATTACCGCGTGGTCACCGACCGCACCATTGACAGCCATATCAAGAACCTGCGCCGCAAGCTGGAATCGCTGGACGCCGAGCAGTCGTTTATCCGCGCCGTTTACGGCGTTGGATATCGCTGGGAAGCCGACGCCTGCCGCCTGGCGTAACCGCACAGCCCCGGCTCAGCGCCGGGGCTGGCATTTTCTGTTATCCGCTCCCCCAAATAAGCCCCTCAGCGGCGCTTCAGGAAAAAACTGCGCCCTTCGGGTCATAATCTGAGAATACTGGCAAAAATAAGAAATACGTCACCGGCATGATATATTGCAGGCGGATATTCTCTATATATTCAACTGCGCAAGGAATGCCATGAGTAATATTCATAGAAAATATAGTCCACGAAATATAATTAACGCCCCTGATGTAAAATCGGCCATTATTTCTCGCAGCGAACAGCGTGACGACGGTAGTAGTATTCAACGCTGGCTAAGCAACCATTTTTTTCGCTGGGCTATCGGTAATTTTCCCCACGTTTACCCCGTACGCTCCGCCGCCGATTATGCGGTTTACTTTGGCGCGGAGAAGGCGATCCCCGCGTGGTTGATATCCGGGCTGGGCGGCGGCGCCTTTTACTATCTTAATCCACAGCATCCGCAGCTGCTGGCGACGGAAAGAGAGTTACTGGAGTTCCTGTCGCGGCTGGAAGGCACGCGGCTGGAAAGCAAACTTCAGCGCATTAACTGTTTCACCGTCCTGGACATGCGCGAGGCCGAGCACCAGAAAATGCAGCGCCTGCGCGAACGAGGCTGGTACCCCTCCAGCGACGACGCCGTTAAGCCGCTGATGAAGGTCACTGCTGGCCAGTGGGTCGCCTTCGATGCCGCCAGCCCGGCCTTGCGTAGTGAAATGGCCTATGAATCCTGGCATATGCAGCACTGCGTCGGCCAGTTCGAGGATAAAGGGTCACTCTCCGGCGGCTACGGCGAGTACTACGCCCGGCAAATTGAACAAGGCGCATTTCGCCTTCTGAGCCTGCGCGACGAAAATAATATTCCCCACGTCACCCTGAGCCTGAGGATAAATAATGACAGCATGAGTATCGATCAAATTAAAGGTAAGCAGAACCAGCATCCTGTTAAAAAATATGCCGCCGACGTTTTGGCTTTATTACATTATCTGCAACCACGTCCCGAGCGCCACGCCGATTGTGAAGGTATGGGGATCGTCTATGAAGCGACGCCGCAATTTGCTGGCTGGAAATTTATCACCGATGTGGTTGATTTTGATTTTTTACTCAACGTTCTGCATAACAATTTTTATTTAATGACGCACTTCCCTCACCCACCGGTGGCGCTACAGTGGCTGCTTCTGCACAGCGCTCCGGAGGCATTGCGCTATCTTCGGACGATCGATCCCAACGTGGCGACCGCGGCGGAAATGCTGTTCCCACAGCATGAATGGCACCCTACGCTTGCCGGGAAAAACACCTGCAGCCAGCCTTTTGAAATTGAGAGCCTGACGCTACAAACCACGCGCTACCGACCCCACACCGGAGAGAGTCCTTGATGCTGCTGATAGCCTTGTTTACCACCGCTTATTACCTGCGCTTACGCGCCAAAAAAAAGAATAAACAGCTGGTTGCCGCCCGCATCGCCGAGGAAAAAGAAAAGGACCGTCTTAACGATCTGCGCCGCGATAGCCGAAGACGCCAGTGGGCGCTGGCGTTAGCCGATCTCCTCTCGCACCGCAATGGCCTGCCGACAAAAGGCGTACAGCTGGCGTTGAAACTTGATGATGACCAGCGCCGCCACCTGACGCAGCAGGTAAAAAAAGAACTGGGCTTGCATCAGCACCTCGACGGCGCGGCGTTACGCCAGCAGATCGCCGAGATCCTGCGCTGCTGGCCGGCGGGCATGGGCAACTCGCCGCGCACGTTTTACCACCACCTGGCGGCCCAGGGCCGGGTTCGCGACGCGCTGGCGTTCGACTGCATGCGCACCGCCTTTCTGACGCGCTGTATCGCCGGGCTCGGCTGGTGCGACGAAAATCAGGCCTGGCTGGTTCTCCTGTTAAACGCCCAGCGGGCGCAGGATTGTTTTGCTTCGTGGGAAGATTACGCCACCGCCTACGTCCGCGCCCGCCGGGTACGGCTGGCGTTAATGGATACGCCAACGGCGGTTGCCGGACGCGATGTGCAGGAGGTGGCCTGTTATCTGAAAGCCTCCTTCAGCCGCTGGAAAACGCTGCCGTGGAATGACTTCAAAATTTTCGACCCGGTTTAAAAGGAGTGTTTATGGAAAAGGATGACCCACTGCTCACCGCCATGTTTGAGATGTGCAACCGTAAAAATCCCCTCAATGACGGACAGCGCGAGTGGTCTATCGCGGATCTTCCCGGCCTGTTGCGCGAAGGATGTTATGACGAGCTCGAGGCGCGCTATAGCCGGGCGCTGGCGGAAAGCCTGACCAGCCGCGAGGCGGAAAAACGTTACTTCCTCGCCTGGACGCAGATGTGCAACCATTTTTACGATATGGATGCGCTGGTCGAGGCCGGGCCTGCTGGGTTAGCGCTGATCAAAAACTGGCAGCGCGCCCGCCCGCGCTCCAGCTATGCCTGGCTTGCTGAGGCCCAGTACTGGAACCACCGCGCGTGGCTCTATCGCAGCTACGGCTGGGCGCAGGATACCACCCGCGCCATGTGGATCTGCGCCAGCGCCTGCAATGAGCGGATGGTCATTGCCGCTCTCTACGCCATCGACCTCGAACCACGCCAGTGGATGGCGGCGTCCCTGACCAGCACTAACTCTAAGGTCTTCGGCCAGCCCGACTGGCTGGCTGAGTTCCTTGCCGGCGCTGAGGTTGCGGGACGACCGCTGATGCAGGAACTGGCTGAATATCACCGCCGCTCACCGCAGGAAGTGGAGGCGCTGATGGCCCATTCCGGCCTGTCGTTTGCCGACGCGGTATGCCCGAATCTTCCGCGTCCGCAGGTACTGCCTGCGTGCGATGGCGACGCCGGGCAACGCTACTGGCTCGCCGTTTGTCTGGCGATTTTCCCGACGGCATTTTACGCGCTGGATGAGTATATTCCGTTTCGTATGCCGCGCTGGGGAGGATCGCATCAGGAGATCCGCGAACTTCTGGCATCAACGGTATGCGATCATCTTACCGCCGCCGAGCGGGAGCATCTGGAACTTTTAATCTGGTGGGATGACCATCGCGATCTGCGTATCAATGAAGTGGATTCACCGACCGAGCGGGAGCATATTATCGCCAAAGCCGAAGAGATTGCCCGGCGGGCGCACATGGCGCAGTCTCGCCACCATGCGCTGGAGTGGCTGCTGCTCTGCTATAGCGATTTAGACGATAAAGACGCGCTCTGGCTCACCCTGCAGCGTTCGGTCATGGAAAAAGTGAAGCTCAACAATTACTACACCGCGTGGGCGTTAAAGTTTGCGCTGCGCGATTTCCCGGACAGCGAGTGGATTTACAATTTCATCTGCCAGAATGCGCAACAAACCGAATACGGCGTGCCGAAAATCTATCGCGGCTACTTCCAGTACGCGGGGTTATTTGGCTTTGAAAAAGATGAAGCGCAGGGCGCCGTCTGGCTCGATAGCGTCGCCGACATTGAATACGACCATAACTGGCGGGCGGCGATAAAAGATTTTCGCTGGCTCGGTTACCCCGAATATCTCCTGCCTCTGGCCCACCTTGGCGCCCGGAGAAACATCCCCAGCGCGCTTAATCAGCTCGGGGTGGAATCTAATGCCAGAGATAACGGAGGCTTGTTGCCGTACGATCCCGCCATCGCCTTCGGTTACTGCCAGCAAGCGGCCGAGATTTTACGCCAGCACGTCGCGCAGCGCGACGCAGATAATAAATATCGCTTGATCGCCAACGGCGGCGATGACGGCTATGAACAGGACCTGCAGGAGATCCATTTCCGCATGGCCAACTGCAGCGAACGTCTGATCAACCAGGCTCCGCCGGCGGAAAAGCGCGCCGCTTACGAAAAAAACCTTCTCGATAATCTCTATCTGGCCTCCCGCTATGGCGATAAGCGGGCCTGGGAACTCTTTCTGCTTAATATCGCCGGCGTAAAAGATTTAGCGCTGGCGCACTCACATTTGCAACAGGTGCAGGAAGCGGCAAATAAAGGTTCGCCGGAGGCCATGGTGGCGCTGTCGCAGCTGTACGGTAACAAACGGGATAAAGCGCTTTATAATATGAAACAGAGCGCGCGCTGGGCGCATTTTTTCATCACCTTGTCCCCTGAACATGAATTATTCATGGATCTGGATGCTCTCCATTTCGATTCTTTCTGGAAACGCTGGCGCTTTGCCTGGTACACCTCACGCATCCCGGATTCCGAGCTGCCGGGGCAGGTCAACTCCATGGTGTAAGGTGGTTTACTCCCCTGCCCCACAGCGCTACAATGCCCGCCCTTAATGTGGGGGCACTCCCCAACTCGCCGCACCGGGTGCGGCGAATCTGACCTGTCATCAGAACGAGAAAATCATGTTTAAACCGGAACTCCTTTCCCCGGCGGGAACGCTGAAAAATATGCGTTACGCTTTCGCCTATGGCGCAGATGCCGTTTATGCGGGCCAACCCCGCTACTCCCTGCGCGTGCGTAACAACGAATTCAATCACGAAAATCTGCAGCTCGGCATTAACGAAGCCCACGCGTTGGGTAAAAAATTCTATGTGGTGGTTAACATTGCCCCGCATAACGCCAAGCTGAAAACGTTTATTCGCGATCTGAAGCCGGTGGTGGAAATGGGGCCGGATGCGCTGATCATGTCCGATCCGGGCTTAATTATGCTGGTGCGCGAACATTTTCCCGACATGGATATTCATCTGTCGGTGCAGGCCAACGCCGTGAACTGGGCGACGGTCAAGTTCTGGCAGCAAATGGGGCTGACCCGCGTCATTCTCTCCCGCGAGCTGTCGCTGGATGAAATCGCCGAAATTCGCAGCCAGGTGCCGGAGATGGAAATTGAAATCTTCGTTCACGGCGCGCTGTGCATGGCCTACTCTGGCCGCTGCCTGCTCTCGGGCTATATCAACAAACGCGATCCGAACCAGGGCACCTGCACCAACGCCTGCCGCTGGGAGTACAAAGTGCAGGAAGGTAAAGAAGACGACGTCGGTAATATCGTGCATAAGCACGAACCGATCCCGGTGCAGAACGTCGAGCCGACGCTGGGCATCGGCGCGCCGACTGACCAGGTGTTTATGATTGAAGAGGCCAAACGTCCGGGCGAATACATGACCGCGTTTGAAGACGAACACGGCACCTATATCATGAACTCGAAAGATCTGCGCGCTATCGCTCACGTCGAGCGGCTGACCCAGATGGGCGTTCATTCGCTGAAAATCGAAGGCCGCACGAAATCACATTACTATTGTGCCCGTACCGCTCAGGTCTACCGCAAGGCCATTGACGACGCCGCCGCAGGCAAACCGTTCGATACTTCCCTGCTGGATACCCTGGAAAACCTCGCGCATCGCGGCTATACCGAAGGTTTTCTGCGTCGCCATACGCACGATGACTACCAGAACTATGAGCACGGCTACTCTGTTTCCGAACGCCAGCAGTTCGTCGGCGAATTTACCGGCGAGCGCAACGGCCAGCTGGCGGCGGTGGCGGTGAAAAATAAATTTTCCGTCGGCGATAGCCTTGAGCTGATGACCCCGCAGGGCAACGTCAACTTTACTCTCGAACATATGGAAAACGGCAAAGGCGAGCGAGTGTCGGTAGCGCCGGGCGACGGGCACACAGTATGGTTGCCTGTCCCGGAAGATATGGTGCTGCAATATGCTCTGCTGATGCGCAACTTTACTGGTCAGACAACCCGAAACCCGCACAGTAACTAGTTAATTTGGGTTATTTTTTCACGATGTAAAGATATTAGAAACGGATCACATACCGTTTCGTTCAAAGCAGATATCATCCATTTCGCTGAAAAACATAACCCATAAATGCTAGCTGTACCAGGAACCACCTCCTTAGCCTGCGTAATCTCCCTTACGCGGGCTTATTTTTTATCTCTCCCCCCGCCTTCGCTTTCTTCATGCGGTACACTTTATGCATTACTGAGCAATAAAGGTCCCCTGATAATGTCCACGTTTCCAGCCAGCTTACTGATTCTGAATGGCAAAGGCGCCAATGAACCGCAGCTACGCGAGGCGGTTAAACTGTTACGCGACGAAGGAATCGATATTCACGTCCGCGTCACCTGGGAAAAAGGCGATGCCGTTCGCTTTGTCGATGAAGCTCTGCAGCTGAATGTCGAAACGGTGATTGCCGGCGGCGGTGATGGCACCATCAATGAGGTGGCGACGGCGCTGGTCGAGCGCGACGGTAAAATGGCGCTGGGGATTTTGCCGCTGGGCACGGCGAACGACTTCGCCACCAGCGTCGGCATCCCGCAGGATCTGGCCAGCGCGCTGAAGCTGGCCATCGTTGGCCGCGAAGTGGCGATAGATATTGCGCGAGTTAACGATAAGACCGGTTTTATTAATATGGCCACCGGCGGTTTCGGCACCCGCATTACGACCGAAACCCCGGAGAAACTCAAGGCCGCGCTCGGCGGCGTCTCGTATTTGATCCACGGCCTGATGCGCATGGATACGCTCAAGCCGGACCGCTGCGAAATCCGCGGCGAGAACTTTCACTGGCATGGCGATGCGCTGGTCATCGGCATCGGCAACGGGCGTCAGGCCGGCGGCGGCCAGCAGCTGTGCCCGGAAGCATTAATCAACGACGGCCTGCTGCATCTGCGCATTTTCACCGGCGAAGAGCTGATCCCTGCGCTGTTCAGCACCCTGGCAAATCCGCAAACCTCGCCGAATATCATCGACGGCGTCTCATCGTGGTTTGAGATAACTGCCCCTCATGAGATGACGTTTAACCTCGACGGCGAACCGCTGACCGGTAAAACCTTCCGCATGGAGCTTTTACCGGCCGCGCTACGCTGCCGGCTTCCTCCCGACTGTCCGCTGCTACGTTGATCAGGTTTCGCAAAGCAAAGACGGCGCCCGGCTGGTATACAGCAGCCGGGTTCGTTGATTGAGCCGCTGAATATTAAGGTAAAACGGCACCTGCGGCTGCAGGAAAAACTTGGGCAGGATGTTGTTAATATGCTTCTCCTGCTCGGTTTCGCCGATGCTGGCAGAGACGGTTTCCGATCGCAGGAAGTAGTGCTGGCCGTCGCGGGTAAAGCTAAACCAGATGTTCTGGTTGATGGTAAACGATTCACCCTGCGGCGGCGTAATCTCTCCCCGGACAATCACCAGCCCACGGGTGCTATCAAATACGAAGCGTAATGAAATATCGCCCTGATAACCTGAGTTTAATAGCCGCATCTCACCGCTGCACTGGAAATGATTGCGCTGCCAGTATTGCCAGGATTTTATCGTCATACCGCTTAATACTCCGATAAATACGATAGCGATTAACCATTTAATTTCACGCCGGCGCATTGACTACCTCCTTAATGTAATATTTGGTGAGGCATTGATTATCACGCCATTGACTAAATGGCTGACGACAGCGAATCACCGACACCCGCGCTTGCCCGGGATAAAGCGTCAAATAAATCCATGGATATTCTTCGCATTCAAATTTACTGCGCTTGATAAAATTGACATGACGAACATGGTCAACTACGTCATTATTGGCAAAGAAGTGACATTGTTGCGAAAATTTAGCAATTATGGGCGAATAACTTTGCAAATAAGATTCGAATTCTGTTTGCCACGCAACAAATCCACAAACCAGACAACTCAGCAGCGCCGCAAGCCCCCACAAAAGAGAGCGTCGCGGCCTTAACCGCTTTTTTTCGGGCAAACTCGCAGCTGCGACCTCCTTATGAACAGACTCGTCAACGGGCGCTTGTGGCTCCTCCGCCGTCGGTGCCTTCTCTACATCGCGCGGCTGAGATTCCGTAACCGTTAATGTTGCATCCAGCCTGACGCCTACCCTCGGCACCGTAATAATAATATCCTCGTCTACCCCCAGCTCCTTAAATGCCCGACGTAACAGGGAAATATTCTGGTAAAAACCGTTGCTGGTTACCTGGGCGCCATGCTTTATCCACACTTCCTCAAAAAAGGTTTCGCGGGCAACAGTATTGCCATCATGCTGAATAAGCAGTAATAAACAGCGGCTGGCCGGCATATTTAAGGAAACCGTTTTCGTCTCGTCAGCAATAAGTATTAGAGCGCTACGCTGAGGAAAAAAGGCAATTCTTCCATTAATCGTATATATTTTTTCCATCCTGTTCTCTGAGAATAGTAATCACGTGGATGAGCGGCAGGGGGTACCCTACTATAAATAGGGTAATCCGCCATGACGTTGATGACATCTTAAGATTATTCGCAGGCGAGTTTACTCTATTACTCAGCAGATCTGGAGGCGTAATACGCAGTTTTTCCTTGTTATTAGCAAGGTTTAAATGAATTTACAGAACGGAATATTTTGTACTTCGAATTGAAACTGGCTATTTATTTCAAAAAAAATAATAAATACAAGTTATAATTTGCAAAAGATGCATTCACACAACAGATACTTTCATTTTAGATCTAAATACCACATTTACATTAATAGACGATATTTATAACTATAACTACATATCGTTTCAAAGTTTTATCTATAAAATGGGCGCATTTCCCGCGTGACAAATGCGCCATAAAGCTTAGTATGCCGCCACCTCGCGCGCCATTTCGCGCGTATATTGCCGACTGGCGTTGACCAGCATCTTCGTATAGGCCGTCCGCGCCTCGCCGCTGACCAGCGCATCGACCGTCAGGGTTTCAAGGATCTTCCCGTACTGCATCACCGCCACGGTCTGGCATAAATGGGCAATAACCCCGAGATCGTGAGTAACCATCAGGTAAGTGAGCTTAGCCTCCTGCTGCAATTCTGCCAGCAGATTGAGGATCTCCGCCTGCACCGACACATCCAGCGCCGACGTCGGCTCATCCAGCAGCAGTACCTGAGGCTCAAGAATCAGCGCTCTGGCTATCGCCACGCGCTGCCGCTGCCCGCCGGAGAGCTGATGCGGATAGCGCTCGCGAAAGGCGCGGTTGAGGCCAACTTTGTCCAGCAGCGCATTGATCCGCCGGTCGCGGTCGTTGATACGATGGATCTGCAGCGGCTCTTCGAGGATATCGCCAATGGTGTGACGAGGATGCAGCGATCCATAGGGGTCCTGAAATACCATCTGCACCTGACGGCAGCGCCTGCGGCTGATTTCATGCCCTAAGCGCTGACCATCGATGGCCAGCTCCCCCTGCCAGTGGGTAAACAGCCTCGCCAGGCATTTGAGCACCGTCGTTTTACCGGAACCGGACTCGCCTACCAGACCGTAGATCTCGCCGGGCTTAACGTGGAAACTGACGTCATACAGCACCTGGTTACGCTTATCCCCCTCGCCAAACGCGAGGTTGAGATGTTGAACTTCAATCATCATCCGCTCCTTATTCCGTTAACCAGCTGGCCTGACGCTGCAGCACCGGCAGTATCGGGCGACGATGCTGCATATCCGGCAGCGAGTTAATCAATCCCTGAGTATAGGGATGACGGGCGTTATCGAGATCTTTAGCAGCGATGGACTCCACTACCCGTCCGGCGTACATCACCAGTACGCGGTCGCAGAAGCTGCGCACCAGGTTGATATCGTGGCTGATAAAAATCAGCCCCAGCCCGCGCGACTGAACCAGGTCATCCAGCAGGCCCAGCACCTGCAGGCGCACCGACACATCCAGCGCGGAGGTCGGCTCATCGGCAATGATCAGCTCCGGGTCGGTAATCAGCATCATGGCGATCATGATGCGCTGCCCCTGTCCGCCGGATATTTCATGCGGATAAAGCTGATAAACGCGCTCCGGCTGGCGAATACGCACCACCTCCAGCATCTCCAGCGCCCTGGCTTTCGCCTCATCTTTGCGCCCGGGATGATGAGTAAGCCAGGCCTCGGCGATTTGCTTACCCACGCAGACCACCGGATTAAGCGAATATTTCGGGTCCTGCATAATCATAGAGATACGTTTGCCGCGTACGCCGCGCATTTGCGCTTCGCTAAGATGCTGCAGATCGAGGTCGGCAAACTGCATCCGGCTGGCGCTGACGCGGGCCTTTTTCGGATGCAGCTGCAGCAGCGCGCGCCCAACGGTGGACTTACCCGAACCGGACTCGCCGACAATCGCCAGCTTTTCGCGCCCCAGCTGGAAGGAGACGCCGCGCACGGCATGGGTCACCGCGCTGCCGTTAACAAAGTCGACGCACAGATCGCGCACGTCGAGCAGCGGAGCATTATTCACTGCGGGGATCGAGGATGTCACGTAGGCCATCTCCTAAGAAGTTGAACGCTAAGCTGTTGATCAGAATCGCCAGCCCCGGAATTGTTACGACCCACCAGCACTCCATCATATAAGTGCGCCCGCTGGAGATCATCGCTCCCCACTCCGGCTCCGGCGGCTGCGCGCCGAGCCCGAGAAAGCCGAGACCGGCCGCGGTCAGAATGATCCCGGCCATATTCATGGTGATACGGATAATGACCGAGGGCAGACACAGCGGCACGATATGGCGCCAGAGGACGCGGGACGATGAAGCGCCCTGCAGACGCACGGCGGAGATAAAATCGGCCTGGCGCAGAGAGAGCGTTTCGGCGCGCGCCAGACGGGCTATCGGCGGCCAGGCGGTAAGCGTGATGGCGATAACCACATGCTCCAGCCCCGGCCCTAAGGCGGCGACAAACGCCAGCGCCAGAACCAGACTCGGGAAGGAGATGAAAATATCGGTGACGCGCATCAGCACCATATCGACTTTACCGCCGAAATAGCCGGCGCTGACGCCCAGCAGCAGCCCGAGCGGACCGACGGTCACCGAGACCAGCAGCACGATATAGAGCGTGATGCGCGAGCCGTACACCAGGCGACTAAAGATATCCCGGCCAAACTCATCGGTGCCGAACCAGTGCTGCGCATTCGGCGCGACCAGCGCGCTGTTCAGGTCCTGCACCAGCGGGTTATAAGGCGCAATCAGCGGCGCGAAAATCGCCACCACCAGCAGCAGAAAGATAATTCCTCCGCCGATGGCCGTTAGCGGGTTGCGCGCCATTTTGCCGATAAACCCGACGGCCCGCGCCGCCGCGCGTTGCAGCCGCTGACGGCCTTCGCCCGCACCGCCCGAAAGCGGCGAATCCAGAGAAACGGTCATGATTTTGTCCTCGGGTCAAAGAATTGATACAGCATGTCGGAGAGCAGGTTGAGCATCACGAAGATCACCCCCACCAGCAGCACGCAGCCCATCACCGCATTCATATCGCCCAGCAGCAGGCTACCGGTAAGATAGGAGCCGAAACCCGGCCATGAGAAGACGGTTTCAATCAGCACCGCGCCTTCCAGCAGCGCGCCGTAGGCCAGCGCCACCACCGTCAGCAGCTGCACGAGGATGTTACGAAACGCATGGTTCCAGATGACCTGACGCTCGGTCAGCCCTTTCACCCTCGCGGTAATAATGAACTCCTGCGACAGCTGGGCCAGCATAAAGCTGCGGGTCATACGGCTGATATAAGCCAGCGAGTGAAAACCCAGCAGCGAGGCGGGAAGAATCAGATGATTAATGGCGTTCCAGAACACCTGTCCGTTTCCTGCCAGCAGCGCATCAACGGTCATCAGGCCGGTACGGCGCGGCACAATGCCGTCCAGACCGAGGTCTACCCGCCCGGCGCCGCCCACCCAGCCGAGCCAGGCATAGAACACCAGCAGCCCCATCATTCCGACCCAGAAAATCGGCGTCGAGTAGCCCGCCAGGCTGATAATGCGTACCACATAATCGGAGACGCTATTGCGCCGCGCCGCCGCCAGCACGCCCAGCGGAATTCCGAGACCCGCGCCGACGAGAATCGCCATCGTCGCCAGCTCCATGGTGGCCGGGAAGACGCGGATAATATCGTCCACCACCGGTTTCCCGGTCAGCAGCGCATTGCCCAGATCGCCGTGCAGCAGGTTGACGAAATAGATGCCAAACTGGGTGGTCAGCGATTTATCAAACCCCAGCTGCTGGTAAACCTGCTGATAGGTACTCTGGTCAGCATCCGGACCGACGATCGCCAGCACCGGGTCGATAGGCATGACGCGGCCAATGGTAAAGGTCAGCAGCAGCAGGCCGAACAGCGTAATCACCACCTGCAGCAGCCGTTTGGATAAGCGCCGGCCGCGTGAGCCGGGCGTAAGGATTGCGGTACTCATCCTTTCTCTCCTTCGCGGACTTTATAGACGTCACGCAGAAAAGTGGTGGCGGAGGGGTGCGGCCGATACTCTCGTACCTCGTTGCGCACCACCACGGAATCGACCATCTGCGAAAGCGGAATTAAAGCCGGAACCAGCTGGTCGTAGCGCGCCTGGATGGCCTGGTAGTCAGCCACCTGTTTTTGCGGATCGCGTTCCAGCAGGGCCTGGTCAATCATCGTATTGAGCTGCGGGTCGTAAAAACCGGTACGCCAGCCCTGAAAGTTGGTCAGACGCGCCTCATCGCTGTTATCCGGGTTATAGACCAGCGCGCGCAGGCTGGAGTGCGGATGCGGCTCCATTCCGCTGCCGCCGCGTCCTACCAGCAGGTCAAATTTACGCTCGCGCATCGCGCCGTAGATCTGGTTACCGGTGCCGGTGATGATTTTGGCGTTAATCCCCGCCTGCATCAGCGTCGACTGCACGGCGATAGCGATGTTAAGAAATGGCTGATCGGAGAGGACCCGCAGCGTGGTATCAAAGCCGTTGGGATAACCCGCTTCCGCCAGCAGCTTTTTCGCCCGCGCCACGTCCAGCTTATAGCCAGGGTCAGGCAGCGTAGACGGCATGCCCGCCTTAATCGGTCGCTGGTGCAGCACGCCGTAGCCCGGCATCAGCGCTTTATTGATACCCTGGTAATCAATCAGATAGCGCACCGCTTCGCGCACTTTCGGTTGGGCGAAGTGCGCCTCTTTCATGCTCATCGCCACGTAGTACATGGTGCCGCGCTGTACCGCATCGACGGTCAGCTGCGGGTCGCTGCGCAGGGCGTTAATATCGGAAACCGCCATATTGTTGGCAATATCGAGGTCGCCTTTTTCGATCATCAGACGCAGGGTTTGCGACTCCTGGAAATGGCGCAGCACCACGCGGCTCATTTTCGCCTCGCCGCGCCAGTAGTCAGGATTGCGCTTCATGCGCAGCACATCTTTTGCCTGCCAGGTTTCCAGCGTAAACGGCCCGGAACCGGCTTCATGGGTGGTCAGCCAGCGGTTACCCCAGTCGTTATCCTGCTGGTGGTTTTGCACCGTTTTACTGTCCAGCACCCCGAGGTTGCCCAGCGCCGCCAGCGAGTAAATCACCAGCTGCGGATCGTTATCTTTGGGTAACTCGATTTGCACCGTGAAGCGGTCCGGCGCGCTGACCTGGCTATCGATATTTTTCTTACTGAAGCCATAGGATTTCCATACCGAGGCCTGAGCCAGGTTGAGGTGCAGGATACGCCGCATTGACCACACCACGTCAGCGGCGGTCAGCGGGTTGCCTGAGTGAAACTTAACGTCGTCGCGCAGATGAAAGGTCAGGGTTTTGCCGTCGGGGCTGATATCCCAGGATTTCGCCAGCGCGGGCTTAACGTTGGTGAGCTGTTCAGGGTCAAGCTCCACCAGCGAATCGTAGAGGTTGACCACGATTCCCACCACTTCGTTACCGGTCATCGCCGCCGGGTCAAGGGTGAGCAGGTTATTCATATTCATGCCGATGATGAGCTGATCGGGCGGCGTTTTCGCCACCGCCGCCCCGCTTCCCATCGACACGGCGAGCGTGAATAAGCACGCTGCCAGTAGGGAGGTTTTTTTCATATCTCTGTTTGCCTGTACTGTAGGGTACATGTTGCCGGATGACGGCATTTTCGCCTTATCCGGCCTACCGGGCCGCAGACCCGATAAGCGCAGCGCCATCGGGCATTTATTTTTTTGAATCAGTCGTGGCTAACGGTATTGGCTTCGATATACGCAAAATTAATGTCTTCGCCGAGGCCCGGACGTTGTGACAAATGCACAAATCCCTGGTCATCCATCGGGTCAACAATGCTATTGAGATAAGCCGCCGGTTCATCGTAGTCGAGGAACGGATGCAGCAAGCCGCGCTCGTACCAGCGGCAGTTGCGGATCGCGCCGACCACCGCCAGGCTTGCCGCGCCGTTGCCGTGGACTTCGCAATCCATGCCGAAAGATTCCGCCAGCGCCGCGACCTTCATGGTCGGGGTAATACCGCCCACGCCGTTAGCGCCGGCGCGCAGAATGTCGCAGGCTCCGGCTTTCACCCATTCGGCGCGCATGTGGTGCTTGCCGCCGAAGCTCTCCGGCCCGACGATGGGGATCGACAGGTTTCCCGCCAGCCACGCGTAGGAGGACATCGAATCCTCCTCCATCGGCTCCTCAAACCAGGCGAAATTGAGTTTTTCCAGCTCTTTGCCGATCCACAGCGCCTCGGCGCGGCTGTACCAGTGATAGCCGTCAATCATCAGGTCAATATCCGGCCCTACCGCTTCGCGCACCGCCGCGCAGGCTTTAATATCCATTTTGGGATTGGGCGCAAAAGAGATTGGCGGCATCCAGGTGTGCAGCTTGATGGCCTTGTAGCCGCGGGCGACCAGCTTTTCGGCAAAGGCGGCATACTCCTCCGGAGTCGACAGTCCACCCGGCAGATCGTCGCCGCACATCGTGCTGCCGTAAGCCGGGACGGTGTCGCGATAGCCGCCGAGCAGCTTGTAAACCGGCATCTTAAGGCTGCGGCCTATCAGGTCCCACAGCGCCTGTTCAATAAACGACAGCGCGCGCTCCGTTAGCTGATGTGCACTACCGCGCTGCCAGTGGTTAAGATCCTGCCAGATACGCTCGCGGTTAAACGGGTCCTGCCCCACCAGCACTTTGCGGAAAAAAGTATTCACCACGAACGGGCGCACGACTTCCGGAGGCGCAAACGAAAAACCCTGCGCCCCATCATCAGCGGTGATGGTCAGCATCGCCATTTTGGCCATGCTTTCAGCCCCTGGATGGGAGTGCCCGGCGCTGTCGGAAACCCGACGTGTGGGATACTGGAAAACGGTGACATTCACAGATTCAATTTTCATGCTCAATCCTTATCACGGCCAAATCCGATCGATAGAAGCAAATCGGCAAAGTGGTTTCACATTATTGAAAATACGTTTCAATATCTAATCTAAGCACAATTACGTAGCAGTGCCTCGGACAAACACCGCTAAGCAAGGCAATAAATTTGGGCATTGGCACAACAAGACGTGACTGTTTTCACAAAAGATGAGTGAAATGTGAGGCGGATCGGCATGGAGAAAAAAGGGCGTGAGCGCAGAAGAGAGAGTGACCGACCGTGTACATCCCGGGATTTTCTGCGCTCACGAAAGCGTGAGTTATGCGACCGCCTCTGGCTCGGCGGTGAGGGCTTCCAGCAGTTCAGGCAGCGCCCGGTAGCGGCCAGCGGCGGCCTGAAAACGCGCGTGCTGGCTATCTTCGGCAATCACTATCGTGGCAATCCCCGCCGCCCGGGCCGCGCTAAAGCCATTGAAGCTGTCTTCGATCACCAGGCAACGGCTGGCGTCGAGATTAAGCTTATCCAACGTCGTCAGATAAACCGCCGGATGCGGCTTGCCCTGCGCTTCATCATCCGCGCTGCAAATCACATCAAAATAGTGCCAGAGCGAGAGCTTGTTCAGCACGGCGGCGATAACCTGCCGGGACGAGGAGGTCGCGAGCGCAATTTTATAACCGGCATGGCGAAAATAGCGTAACGCCTCATGCACCCCGCGCATCGGCTCGCCTTCGGCGGCGATCAGGCCGGTAATACGCTGCAATATCGCGGCTTCAAGCCGCTGCGGAACAAGCTCAAGCTGGCAATGGCGGCACCAGGTGCGGGCAATTTCGTCGAGGCGTTTGCCTTTGGTCAGCGTTTCGCACTCCTCGACGCTCGCCGTTGCCCCCCACTGCGCGAGGGCGTCGATTTGCGCCTGCCGCCACAGGCTTTCGGAATCAATAATCACGCCATCCATGTCAAAAATCACTGCCTGAATACTCATCATTCACCTCATTAAGGCTGGCATGCCTGGCATGCCAGCCGCATCACCTTAAGAGAACTCCACCTGCTCGCTGGCCGGCGCTTCCTTGTGGGAAAATCCCGGCTGCTCGACGCGGATAAACGCACAGAGGAAAAAGGCCGCCACGTACAGCGCGGTATAGGCGATCACCACTCCGATGGTGCTGAAGAACGGCAGCAAAATCACCGCAATAGCCGGTGCGAGAAAGTTCGACATCCCCGCAGACAGGTTGTAGACCGAAATGGCCGCGCCTTTGTGCTTCGGCTCCAGCGCCGGGAAAACCGCCGCCAGCGGAACAAACGCGGCGACAAAGATCCCCAGGGCGATAGCCGGAAGCAGCGCCATCGCGAAGTTATGTCCGAAGTGCTGCGGAATGTAATAAAACGCCAGGCTGGAGACCGCCATACCGATGCAGCCGAACCAGCGCACCACCTTCATCCAGCCCAGTTTTTCGCCCAGAATGCCCCACAGCACGTTAGAGAAAATGGTGGTAAAGAAGAAGACCGCCCACACCTGCAGCCATTCTGAGGTGGTGAAGCCCAGCTCATCGACGAACATCATCGGCATAATCACCGCAAAGCCGAACAGCGAGAGCGTATTGATAATTCGCACCATGCTCGACAGCAGAATATTGCGGTTGGTATAGAGCAGCGTCGCCGCGCGGCCCAGTTCGGCAAACTTCTCGCGGGTGGTCAGGTTCTGCATATGGTGCGGCGTTTTAATATGGCGCAGGGAAGCCAGCGCAATGATGCCGCCGGTGACGCAGAAAGCGAGCGCCAGCCACAATGTCCCCAGCTCGCCGATATGCGGGATGGTAAAGCTCGGAATATAGCTGCCGAATACGCCGATGCCGATGGAATAGACCGCCCAGAACCAGCCGATCGCCGAGCTGGCGTTATCGCTTTTCACGTTGTGGATAATGGCGACGATAAACGAGTAAAGGAACAGCGGATACGCGAAGCCGCGGATGCCGTAGAAAATTAAGATCAGCGCATAGTTGGCATGACCGAGACCGAAGACCAGGAACAGCACGTGGAACACGCACCATAGCACAAAGCCAATCATCATGGTCTTCAGCGGCGTGATGATTTCCGCCACCACGCCGGAGATCCATGCCGACAGTGCAGCGGCCAGGCCGTAGAGGGTAAAGGCGAACGATGCCTGCGCCGGGGAGAACCCGAGCTCTTTAATGTAGTGCGACAGGAATGCCAGTTCAAAACCGTCGCCGGTCATAAACACGGCAATGGCGATGTATCCCCAGAGCAGGTTCAGGGGTAAACCGAGCCACTGTTTATTATTGATGGACATAATGACCTCGTTTTTAGGGTACAGGAGGCCGCTCCGGTCAGATCGCCGGAGCGGTTATGGTGATAAAAATTAATGCTGCCGATAGTTCAGATCGTTTAAATACAGGGCCTTAAACTGCGCATAGCGCCGCATCAGGGTTTGATGGCGTACCGGGTCCGCATGCCAGGTCTGCCAGATCTCCGGTTTTTCACATACCGTGGTAATCGGTTTGCCCGCCGCCAGACAGGCCAGCCGCGCCGCACCCAGCGCGCCGCCGGTCTCTCCGCCTTTGTGGGTCGCCACCGGCATATCGAGGATATCGGCCAACAGCTGCGCCCAGAACGGGCTGCGGGCGCCGCCGCCAACCAGCGAACATTGTTCGATCTGCGTACCGCTCTCTTTCAACACCTGCAGACCGTCGTTGATCCCAAAGCTCACCCCTTCCAGCACCGCATAGCCGAGCTGGGCGCGCAGGCTGGAGTGGGTCATGCCCCAGAACATGCCGCGCGCGTCAGGATCGTTGTGCGGCGTACGTTCGCCGGAGAGATAGGGTAAGAAGAACGGCGCATGGGCCTTCTCCTCTTCGCTAAGCTCGGCAATCTCCTCCAGCAGCGCCACTTCCGTGGTGCCGGTCAGGCGGCAGAACCACTGCAAACAGCTGGCGGCGCTGAGCATCACGCTCATCTGATGCCACAGATTCGGCAGAACGTGACAAAACGCATGGACCGCCGACTGCGGAGCCGGACGATAGGCGTCGGTTACCACAAACAGCACGCCGGAGGTACCGAGCGAAATAAACGCATCCCCTGGTGAAACCGCCCCGACGCCGATGGCGCTGACCGCGTTATCGCCACCGCCGCCGGCAACCGCTACCGAGGCATTCAGCCCCCAGCGTTCAGCCACCTGCGGGTCAAGGGTCGCGGAAACCTCGCAGCCTTCGACCAGCGTCGGCATCTGGCTGCGCGACAGGCCGCATTTATCCAGCAGCGAGTCGGACCAGTCGCGCTTCGCCACGTCCAGCCACAGCGTCCCGGCGGCGTCGGACATATCGGAGACTTTCTTCCCGGTCATTCGGTAGCGCAGATAATCTTTCGGCAGCAGTACCGTGGCGGTGCACTGAAAGTGTTCCGGCTCATGACGGCGCACCCACAGCAGCTTCGGTGCGGTAAAGCCGGGCATCGCCAGGTTTCCCGCCACCTGATGCAGCTCCGGCGCCATCTCCTCCAGCTCCGCACACTCCGCGGCGCAGCGGGTGTCGTTCCACAGGATTGCCGGGCGAATGACCTCCCCGCCGACATCCAGCAGGACCGCGCCGTGCATCTGCCCGGAAAGGCCAATGGCCTTAATGGCTGGCCAGTGCTGGGCGCATTTTTCCCGCAGCGTGGTCATCAGATACTCTGTCGCCTCCCACCATGACTGCGGCGACTGTTCTGACCAGTGCGGGTGAGGCCGCTGAATGCTCAGCGGCGCGCTATGGCTGGCAATAACCTCATTGTTCTCATCAATGACCAGCGCTTTCACTTCCGATGTGCCGAGATCGATACCCAGATACATAGCCACCTCTTAGTTAATCAGCGTATAAACTGCCGCGACTTTTTCGCGCATCAGCGCGAGGAAATCGGCGTTTTCAGCGAGTTCGCCAAACAGCGCTTTATCGCGGGCATACAGCGCCAGCGGATCGCTGGCTTCGAACATCTGATGCACCGCCTGCGCGTCAAGAATGCCGTCCTGGTATTCATACGGCAGACTTCCCTTATGCCACTGTTCCATAAAGACGAAGAAGAGCGCGGGCAGCATCGCGGTCGCTTCCGGGCGGGCTCCGCGCTGGTAGCACTCCTGCAGGGTTGGGGCGATCATCGCCGGAATTTTCGAGAAACCGTCGGCGGCAACGCGCTGGTTCGTGTCCTGGATATACGGGTTGGTAAAGCGCTTAAGCACCACGTCGCGATAGGTTGGTAAATCAATGCCGTTATCGCCAAGGCAGGGGATCACATCTTCCGTAACGTAGCGGTCGGCAATGGCGTAGATGAAATCCGTTAGCGTACTTTCATGAATATACTGCTGGCCGATTAACGTCCCCGCCCACGCAATGCAGCTATGCGACGAGTTCAGAATGCGAATTTTCGCCTCTTCATAAGGAATAACCGATGCAACCATCTCCACGCCAACCGCTTCCAGATTCGGGCGCTCATCGCGGAAATGGTTTTCCACCACCCACTGGATGAAGGTCTCACCCATCACCGGCGCGCTATCGTCAATGCCGGTTTGCGCTTTGACGCGCGCGGGCAGGTCTGCCGCCGGACGCGGAGTGATACGGTCGACCATGGTGTTCGGGCAGGTCGTGTTGGCGGCCATCCAGTCAATCACCGCCTGCTTGCCGGTTAGCTGCAGGAACTCAACCATGCCGTCGTGGAAGCGCTCGCCATTATGGCGCACGTTATCGCAGTTCAGCAGAGTCAGCGGCCCGGCGTTGTCCGCCATACGCTTTTCCAGGATCCGCGCGATAGTGCCGTAAATCGTTTTGCACTCCCCTGCCAGATCGGCCTGCAAGTCGGGGTTGCTGGTTTCCAGCTTATGGCGGGTATTCAGGTAGTAGCCGCCTTCCGTCACGGTGAAGGCGATAACTTTGGTCTGCGGGTTTGCCCCTTCGTTAATCAGCGGCTTGAGCCCGGCCTGCCATGGCAGCAGTTTCTGAATTGAGGTGATCTCTTCATATTCACGTTCCCCTTCAGGGCTGACGGTTTCCAGCACGTAGCGCCCACCCTGAGCTGCCAGCGCCTGGACCACCTGCTCGGCGTCGTTACGGATATTCCCCGCCGCAATGTGCCAGCGCTTATCTCCGGAAGCAATCAGACGATGCAGATACCACGCCTGATGGGCGCGATGAAAAGAACCCAGACCAATGTGAAGCCATGTGAATTGATTGTTCATGTTCTGCTCTCCTTGAGTTGATGGCGTCACTGTAAATGATCATTTGACCAAAATAAGAGCCACGGATCACAAAAGAACAATTACCCATTAAAATTACAATTGACCAGAAAAGAGCAAAAGCTTGCCAGTTTTACCAACCACGGCGAGAATGCGGTTATTCGCCGGGCGAAATTATCGCCGCGGCCAGAAACTTAGGGCAGGAAACCATGAGCAAAGAAGATGATATTCGGTTGGATCAAAAGGTCCGCGCCGCATGGATGTACTACATTGCCGGGCAGAACCAGAGCGAGATCGCCAGCCAGCTTGGCACGTCGAGGCCGGTGGTACAGCGGCTGATCGCCGCCGCGAAAGAAGAAGGGATTGTGTCGATCGGGCTGCATCATCCGGTGGCCAACTGCCTCGATTATGCGCTGTTACTGCAGGAAAAGTACCGGCTTATCGAGTGCAATATCGTGCCTGCCTTTAGTGAAGAAAGCACCCTCGATAGCGTCTCCTTTGGTTGCTATCAGCTGATGGCCCGCTACCTGCAGGACGATAAAGAGAAAATCATCGGTCTGGGTTCCGGCCTGACCCTGAAAAAAGCGCTGCAGCGTATCGATTTCGACAGCCAGAATACCCGCTGCGTCGCGCTGATCAGCGCCATGGACGCCGACGGTCAGTGCAACTATTACGATGATGTCCCGCTGCTGCTGACCAGCAAAATTAAGGCGAAGTACTATCAGTGGCCCGCGCCGCGCTACGCGCAGACGCAGGAAGAGTACGACATGTGGTGTACCAGCCGGCTATTCCGCAGCGTCTCCGCCGTCGCCCGCCAGGCGGACGTTATTTTTGTCGGCATTGGGCCATTAGGCACCCAAAGCCCTATTTTTAAAGACGGCTTTATCAATCAGGCCCAGATGGATGAAGTGACGGCGCAAGGCGGTATCGGCGAGATTATGGGGCGCTTTATCGATGCCGAAGGCGGAGTGGTGGATAGCGAAATCAACAGAATGATCACCAGCTACGATATCCGCCAGAATCAGTGTCCGCGCATCGCGGTGGCATGCGGCGAGTACAAACGCCCGGCGATTCTGGCGGCGCTTAAAGGCGGCTGGATCAACGGTCTGGTGACCGACGAGCACACCGCCCGCTGGCTGCTGACGCGCTAAGGTCAAACAGCCAGATAGCGACTCAGCTGCTGCTCATCAGTAGCGGCGGAATTTCAATCCGCTGCTGGCCGGCATCGCCGGAGTCGATAATCGTAAACACCGCTTCCAGCATCGCCGGCACGTCCTGCTGCACCATGTCGATATCGTGCCCCAGCAGATAGACAAACGGGTCCCAGTCGAAGCAGCCCATCGGCGGCTGCTCGCTGCCGGTGAGTCCTGCCTGCGACAACCAACGTACGACCCCCTCCAGCGATATCGTTGAGTTGACAAATATTCCCTGCAACGGAACCTTCGCGGTGCCAAACCGCTCCTGCAGGCAGGCTTCGACTTTGCCTTTCGAATAGCCGGGAGCCAGAATGTTCGCCTGCGGCACGCTCAGCCCCTGCTCGCGATGCGCGTCGTGGAAGCCGCGTAAACGTTCGCTGGTGTTATGGTCGCTGCTGCGCCCGCCAATGAACGTCAGCGGCGCCATCTCTCCCCGGCGGCGAGCGCTATTCGCCAGGATCTTATGGGTCAGCGCTTTCGCGCCGCCGTAGTTATCCGAAATCACCGACGGTGCGATAGTCCCCGGTAGATCGAGATTGACCGTTGGCACGCCCGCCTGCTGGCATAGAGCGGAAATTTTATCCGGATTGGTCGCCCCGGTCGCCACCACCCAGTCAACCTGCCAGGAGAGCATCGCTTTCACCGCTTCGAGCTCCAGCTCGGGGCTTCGGCGCGTACAGGTGATAATCGGCAGCAGGCCCCGTTCGCGAGCCATCTCCTCAAAGCGTTCGGCGACCGAACCGAAATAGCGGTTATCGTATTTGGGGATAATCATGCCGATGACGCGCGATTTTTTGCTGCGCAGCATGCTGGCCTGGCGGTTAATCGCGTAGCCCTGCTCCTCGGCAATCCTCGTCACCTTTTCGGCAAGCTTTGCGCTGATGCGGCGCTTTTTCCAGTTGCCGTTGAGGATAGCACTCACCGCACTCGCCGAAACGCCGGAAAGTTCCGCCAGGTCGTAAATCGTGATTTTCTTCATTTTCCCAACTTGCGTCACAAAATCATTTCGCTGTTAATTTCCCCACTTGCTCAATCGATGAAGCTAGCGCAACATAAGCTTCATCGATTGAGCTTCCATTTTACTTTCCGAAGTATTAACGCATTCAGCATTAATATTCCAGAAAACCTGCAGAAATGACGCTCATATTCAATACCTTAACAAGTTTTCGTCTCTAACGTCGAACGCGATGCCCTCGCGCTCGACAGTGCCAACCAGACTCTGTAAAGGATTATAAAATGAACCACTCTGTCTCCTCTATGAATACTTCCCTTAGCGGTAAAGTCGCCGCCATTACCGGCGCGGCGTCCGGTATTGGCCTCGAATGCGCCAGAACCCTGCTGGGCGCCGGCGCAAAAGTGGTGCTTATCGACCGTGAAGGGGAAAAGCTCAACAAACTTGTTGCCGAACTCGGTGAAAACGCCTTCGCCCTGCAGGTTGACCTGATGCAGGCGGATCAGGTTGATAACCTTCTGCAGGGAATTTTGCAGCTCACCGGGCGTCTTGATATTTTCCACGCCAACGCCGGAGCTTATATCGGCGGGCCGGTGGCCGAGGGCGATCCGGACGTCTGGGATCGCGTGCTGCATCTCAATACCAACGCCGCCTTCCGCTGCGTGCGTAGCGTCCTGCCGCATCTTATCGCGCAAAAGTCCGGGGACATTATCTTCACCAGCTCTATCGCGGGCGTGGTGCCGGTGATCTGGGAGCCTATCTATACCGCGTCGAAATTTGCTGTCCAGGCGTTTGTTCATACCACCCGTCGCCAGGTTTCACAGTACGGCGTGCGCGTCGGCGCCGTGCTGCCGGGCCCGGTAGTCACCGCCCTGCTGGATGACTGGCCGAAAGCCAAAATGGACGAAGCGCTGGCCAACGGCAGCCTGATGCAACCGATTGAAGTGGCCGAGTCGGTGCTGTTTATGGTGACGCGGTCGAAAAACGTCACCGTACGCGACATTGTGATCCTGCCGAACAGCGTGGATCTCTGACCGTTCAACCAGACTGTGTGAGAGGATATTATGCAAAGCGATACGCAACATATTATTGGCGTCGATGTTGGCTCAGGCAGCGTTCGCGCCGGCGTATTCGACCTGCGTGGCGAACTTCTCGCCCACGCAACCCGGAAAATTACCCTGTTTCGCAGCGCCGGAAGCGTGGTCGAACAGTCAAGCCGCGAGATCTGGCAGGCGGTGTGCTACTGCATTAAAACGGCGGTGGCCAGCGCCGGGGTCCCTCCATCGTCGATTGCCGGGATCGGCTTCGATGCCACCTGCTCGCTGGTAGTGATTGGCGATAACGACGCGCCGCTGGCGGTCGGGCCTTCGGAAGATGCGGACCGTAACATTATTGTCTGGATGGATCATCGCGCCACCGGCCAGGCGGAAAAGATTAACGCTACGGGCCACGCGGTGCTGCAGTACGTTGGCGGCAAAATCTCGCCGGAGATGGAAACGCCGAAAATTCTCTGGCTGAAGGAGAACCGTCCGCACATTTATCAGCAGGCGCGCCACTTCTTCGACCTCGCCGATTATCTCACCTGGCGCTCGACCGGCGATTTAGCCCGCTCAGTCTGTACTGTGACCTGTAAATGGACCTACCTGGCGCATGAACAACGCTGGGATGCCAGCTACTTCCGCCAGATTGGCCTCGAAGAGCTGGCGGATGAAGATTTTGTCCGCATCGGCCAGCGGATTGTCGATCCGGGAACCCCCTGCGGCGACGGCCTTTGCGCCACGGCGGCAGAGGAGATGGGGCTGCCGATCGGTACGCCGGTAGCGGTCGGTATGATTGACGCCCACGCGGGCGGCATCGGCACCGTCGGCGTGCTTAACGGCGCGGTTAACAATATGGCCTACGTCTTCGGTACCTCTTCCTGCACCATGACCACGACTCAGGAAGCGGTATTCGTGCCCGGCGTCTGGGGGCCGTATTACTCGGCGATGGTGCCAGGGTTCTGGCTGAGTGAAGGTGGTCAGAGCGCGGCCGGAGCGGCCATCGACCAGCTGCTAAGCTTCCACCCCGCCGCCGCAGAAGCTAAGTCGCTGGCCAAAGCGCGCGGCGTCCCGCTACCGGTTTATCTTGCCGATAGCGTGCTGGCGAAGGTAGATAATCCGTCAGCGGCGGTCAAACTTGCCGACGGCCTGCACGTGGTGCCTGAGTTTTTAGGTAACCGGGCGCCGCTGGCCGATCCGCAGGCGAAAGCGATTATCGCCGGCCTGGGGATGGAGCGGGATCTGGACAATCTGATGGCGCTCTACGTCGCCGGATTGTGCGGCATCGGCTACGGTCTGCGGCAGATTATTGACGCCCAGAAGGCGTGCGGCATCCGCAGCGAGAATATCGTCATCAGCGGCGGGGCCGGTCAGCATCCGCTGGTGCGCCAGCTGCTGGCAGATGCCTGCGGAGTGAACGTGGTGAGTACCGAATCCAGTGAACCGGTGCTGTTAGGTTCGGCGATTCTTGGCGCGGTGGCCGGCCAGATCGCACCTTCCCTGCCAGAAGCGATGAAGCAGTTTACCCGGGTGGATAAAACCTACCGCTGCGTAGAACAATTTAGCGCCGATCATCAGCGGCGCTATGAGGCGTATAAAATGCTACAGCACACGGCGCGGCTGATTCGCGAGTAAGCAGGAACCCGGAGGCGGCGCTTGACGCGCCTGTCCGGGCTAGCGGCCCGCAGATCGCTGTGAACCCGCCCCCTGCTCTCGATGGGGCCTCCGGGCCGCAGACGGCGGTGAGCCGGTAGCCCGGCCAGGCGCAGCGCCGCCGGGGAAGGCAGACGACGCTGTTGCCTTTAAGGGTTATATAGCCTGTTAAGCGATGGTGACTTTGCCGTCCAGATAGACATCCTGCACGGCATTGATCAGCTTCACGCCATCGGCCATCGATTTTTTAAACGCCTTACGGCCCAGAATCAGCCCCATGCCGCCCGCGCGCTTATTGATAACCGCGGTGCGCACGGCGTCGGAGAGATCGGTTTCCCCGCCCGCCGCGCCGCCGGAGTTAATCAGCCCGGCGCGGCCCATATAGCAGTTCGCCAGCTGGTAACGCACCAGGTCGATCGGATTATCGCTGGTGAGCTTGCTGTAAACCCGGTCATCGGTATAGCCGAAGTTCACCGCTTTATAGCCGCCGTTATTTTCCGCCATTTTTTGCTTCACGATATCCGCACCGATGGTCGCCGCCAGATGGTTAGCCTGGCCGGTTAAGTCAGCGGAAACGTGGTAGTCGACGCCATCTTTCTTAAACGCCGAATTACGCAGATAGGCCCACAGCACGGTCACCAGGCCCAGTTCGTGCGCGCGCTCAAACGCAGCGGAGATTTCTTCGATTTGACGACGAGACTGTTCGGAACCGAAATAGATCGTCGCCCCGACCGCCACGGCCCCCATATTGAACGCCTGCTCAACGCTGGCGTACAGCGTCTGATCGTATTCGGTCGGGTAGCTCAGCGTTTCGTTATGGTTCAGCTTGACCAGGAAGGGGATGCGGTGCGCATAGCGGCGCGACACCGAGGCCAGCACGCCATAGGTGGAGGCCACGCAGTTACAACCGGCCTCAATGGCCAGTTCGACGATATTTTTCGGATCAAAGTACAGCGGGTTGGCGGCAAAAGAGGCGCCAGCAGAATGCTCTACGCCCTGGTCGACCGGCAGGATCGACAGATAGCCGGTTCCCGCCAGGCGGCCGGTGTTATACAGGGTTTGCATATTACGCAGCACCGCCGGCGGACGGTTGTTATCAACCATCACCCGATCGACGTAATCCGACCCCGGCAAATAGAGCTGGTCGGCTGGAATTGTCATACAGCGGTGCTGTAAAAGCGAGTCGGCATCTTTGCCAAGCAACTGCGTAATATCAGTCATAGCTATCTCCCGTAAGTGCCGGTCGAAACCGGCATGCATTTTCCCAACCCAATTATTTTGGGCAGGTTAAGCCTGGTACCGACTCAGCAGATTTTCCAGCCGGGAGCCTATTTTTTCAGCATAGTCTGCTGACACGTTGTCTTGCCGTTTACCACCAGGCGTGGAAATGGTGTACCGGGCCGATGCCGTGTCCCACTTCCAGCGAATCCGCCTGCGCCAGCGCCGCCGACAGCCAGCCTTTGGCTTCCGCCACGGTTCGCCCCCAATCCTCGTAACGCGGACGCAGGGCCGCCAGCGCCGCCGATAGCGTACAGCCGGTACCGTGGGTATTTTTAGTCTGGACTCTCGGCGCGGTAAAACGCCGCTCCTCTTCGCGGGTAAACAGCCAGTCCGGGCTTTCCGCATCATCGAGATGGCCGCCTTTCATTAATACCGCTCCGCAGCCCATGCCCAGCAGCGCTCTGCCCTGCTCCAGCATCTCCTGTTCCGTTCTGGCATGCGGCGCATCCAGCAGCGCCGCCGCTTCCGGCAGGTTCGGAGTGATCAGCGAGACCTGCGGCAGCAGGCGCTGGCGCAGCGTTTCCACCGCCGACGCCGAGAGCAGCGGATCGCCGCTTTTCGCCAACATGACCGTATCCAGCACCACATTTTTAATCTGATAACGCGCCAGCCGTTCCGCCACCGCTTCAACGATATCAGTTTCCGCCAGCATCCCGATTTTGGTGGTATCGATGCGCACATCGCTGAAGACGGAATCGAGCTGCGCGGCGACAAAATCAGGCTCTATACGATAAACCGACTGGACGCCAAGGGTGTTTTGCGCCACCAGCGCGGTGATGACCGAGCAGCCGTATGCCCCCAGCGCGGAGAAGGTTTTGAGATCCGCCTGGATCCCCGCACCGCCGCTCGGGTCGGTGCCGGCGATGGTTAGCGCATTAATTCGTTTCACAGATCGCCTCCCGCATAGAGCGCATCGAGGAAGGCGGGAGTAAAGCTGCCGGGGCCGCCCTGCTGCGCCGCTTTCCCCCCCGCGAGCTTCATCAGACCGCAGGCCGCGGCCACGTTCTCTAGCCGATCGCCGGGCATCGCCGCAGCGGCGGCAACCACCGCCGACAGCGCGCAGCCGGTGCCGACCACCCGGGTCATCAGCGGATCGCCGCCGGTGACCATGCGAATGCGCTGGCCGTCGGTGACGTAATCAACCTCCCCGGTCACCGCGACCACGGTATTCAGCTGGCGGGCTAACGCCTGGGCTGCGGGCAGCGCTGCGGCGGCGGTATCGGTCGTATCGACGCCGCGCCCGCCGCCGCTCATTCCGGCCAGCGCCATGATTTCCGACGCATTACCGCGAACGGCGGCAGGCTGCAGCGCCAGCAGCTCCAGACAAAATTCTGTCCGTAAGGTCAGCGCGCCGACCGCTACCGGGTCCAGCGTCCAGGGTTTGCCCGCCTGCGTTGCGCTACGCGCCGCCGCGCGCATCGCCTCCGCACGCTCGACGGTCAGCGTGCCGACATTAATCAGCAGCGCATCGGCAATGGCGGCAAACTGGCTGGCTTCGTCCGGATCGATAACCATCGCCGGCGATGCGCCAATCGCTAACAGGACGTTGGCGGTAAAGGTCTGCACCACGTCGTTGGTCATGCAGTGAACAAGGGGAGAATGGCGGTGAAAAAGGTGCCGCAGATGGGCAATATGCGCGGGGTTCAGCAGGTCAGACATCGTTTGCTCCCGCCAGGCGATGAAGAAGCGACGACCCTGCGGTCTCTGACTTCCCTACGCTGGCATTATCCAGATCAGGTGGTACGGGTTTTTCTCAGCCTTCACAAGGAAGGGCACCCCGAGTCATTGAGAGATAAAAACGTTCTCAGCGGGCAGGTTACGGTAAGTCGCCGGACAACGCAAGCTGGCCCGGCTCGGCAAGATTTGTTCCAACATGCATGGGGAAGGACTATCCCCGCTCGCGCGGGGAACTCTCTGTCTGAGATTTTCCAGGGCCTGGCGCGCCCGGTTTATCCCCGCTCGCGCGGGGAACTCTCTAAATGTATCCTATTGTTTTATATCAACTTTATTCGCACGGAATAATCTACTGACATTTCTGCAACAAATTAATTTTTTAAAGAGGCATAACCCTTTGATTTTAAAGGGTACAAAAACTATTTCGTTACCTCTCTCGCATTTCACCACAAGCCGTAGAGAGAGCAACGCCCGCTATAGATTCACTTCCCGCAACGAACTCAGTAATAGTGCAAAACATT
Source organism: Klebsiella sp. S69 (assembly GCF_016516145.1). Classification (NCBI taxonomy): domain Bacteria; kingdom Pseudomonadati; phylum Pseudomonadota; class Gammaproteobacteria; order Enterobacterales; family Enterobacteriaceae; genus Klebsiella; species Klebsiella sp. S69. Next base: position 83,988 of record NZ_JACVUU010000010.1, read on the forward strand.
CCTCGATCAGCGGCGGCAGAGGCTGCGGTCCGCGCATCAGCGCCACGGTTCGCGTCAGCGCAGGCTGCTGAAGCTGCGCCACCTTTAACGCCGGATCCTGAAGGTGGGTAGTATAAAGCTCAGGCAGAATCGCCACCGCCAGCCGCGAGCGCACCAGGCCGTAAAGCGTCTCGATATAGTCAACCTGATAACGCGTATTCAGCGTGAGGCGATGGCTCTCGGCCAGCGCGCCGACCAGACGCTGAATATTGCCCTTTGAAAACACCGCGATATCGCGCCCCGCGAGCAGCTTCCACGGCAGATGCGGCTGCCCGGCCAGCGGATCGCCGCCGTGCAGCACCGCCACAAACGGATCTTCGCGCAGAGGATAAACCTGCAGCTCAGGCGGTAACGAACTGTCTATTGCGCCAACGGCAAAATCTATCTTTCCCGACTGCAGCTCGCAGAACAGGGCGTCGTTGGTCTGATCGTGAAACTCCACCCTCAGGCGCGGAAACGCCTGGGCCAGCGTTTGCGGCAGCAGCGGAAACAGCAGCGAACTCACCGAAGGCACTAAGCCAATACGCACCGTTCCGTCGCCGCCGGCTTCGACTATCTGCTGCATATCCTGAAAAGCCAGCTGCGCCACGCTCAACACTCGCCGGGCGTGGGGCAAAATCGCCGCCCCCAGCTCGGTTAAGGTCACCGCCGAGGCGGTACGGTTGACCAGCTTGCCGCCGAGCACCGTCTCGATTTGCCGCAGCGCGCTGCTTAGCGCCGGCTGGCTGATAGCCAGCCGGTTAGCGGTGTCGGTGAAGTGACGCAGCTGGGCCAGGGTCACAAAGTACTGAATCTGCTTGAGAGAGAGCGCGGGCAGCCGCTGCCAGGGTTCGGTCATCATGTTTTCGTCAACGGTGAGCATGCAGAATAACCCGAAGTTATCGGGCGATAAATTTATTCATCTGGGCAAACGTTTGCTCTGCCCCTAGAGTATCCCCATTATCCTTGTGCCGGAGTTGTTATGTCCAGCAGTGCTGAAACCCGCCGCCGCGCCGTCCAGGCCGCGCGCGGAGAATCCCCGTTCGATTTATTATTAACCGACGCGCAGATAGTCGACATGGCCACCGGAGAAATCCGCGAGGCCGACGTCGGGATCGTCGGTGAAACGATCGCCAGCGTGCATCCGCGCGGCAGCCGCTCCGATGCCCTCGAACGCCGCTCGCTGGCGGGATGTTTCCTGTCGCCGGGGCTGATGGATACGCACGTTCACCTTGAAAGCTCTCACCTGCCGCCTGAACGCTATGCCGAAATCGTGCTGGCTCAGGGCACCACGGCAGTATTCTGGGACCCGCACGAGCTGGCCAACGTACTGGGCGTCGAAGGCGTGCGCTACGCGGTCGCTGCCAGCCGCCATCTGCCGCTGCAGGTGATGGTTGCGGCGCCTTCCAGCGTGCCGTCGACGCCGGGACTGGAGATGTCCGGCGCCGATTTCGCCGGCGCGGAGATGGAAACCATGCTGGCCTGGCCGGAAGTCTGCGGCGTTGCTGAAGTGATGGATATGCACGGCGTGCTGCACGGCAGCGAGCGGATGCAGGAGATCGTTCAGGCCGGGTTGAACAGCGGCAAGCTGATCGAAGGCCACGCGCGCGGTTTGAGCGGCGCGGATCTGCAAGCCTATCTTGCCGCCGGGGTCACCTCCGATCATGAGCTCACCTCGGCGGACGATGCGCTGGAAAAACTGCGCGCCGGGCTGACTATCGAAATTCGCGGCTCGCACCCTTACCTGCTGCCGGATATCGTTAACGCGCTGAAAACGCTGCCGCATCTCTCCTCGCAAATCACCGTCTGCACCGACGATGTGCCGCCGGATATGCTGCTGGAAAAAGGCGGCATTATCGCCCTGCTCAACCTGCTGATTGAGCACGGACTGCCGGCTACCGACGTCCTGCGCTTCGCCACCTTAAACGCGGCGATCCGTCTGCAGCGTAACGATTTGGGGCTGATTGCTGCCGGACGCCGCGCCGATCTGGTGGTTTTCGATTCTTTATCCCGACTCAACGCGCAGGAAGTTTACGTCGCCGGTAAGCTGATTGCCCGCGATGGCGCCCTGCTTCAACCCATTCCGTCGGCGGCGGGCGTTACCCCGCCGCGCGATACCCTGCAGATGCCGCCGCTCAGCCCTGACGATTTTATCCTCCGCGTTGGCGCCATTCGCCACGGCGTCGCCCGTCTGCGGCATATTCGCGGCGCGCGCTTTACCCAGTGGGGAGAAGTTGAGGTGCAGGTCCGCGATGGCCGGGTGCAAATCCCGGAAGGATTTAGCCTGATTTGGGTTAAGCACCGCCACGGTCGTCACCAGGCGACGCCGCAAATTGCGCTGCTGGAAGGCTGGGGCGAACTGCGCGGCGCCATCGCCACCAGCTACTCCCACGATTCTCATAACCTGGTCGTGCTAGGACGCGATGCTGACGAGATGGCGCTGGCGGCGAACCGCCTGATCGAATCCGGCGGCGGCATGGCGCTGTCGCAGCAGGGAAAAATCCTTGCCCACGTGGCGATGCCGATTGCCGGGATGCTTTCTGACTTACCCGCCCCGGAGCTGGCCAGACAGTTCCGCCAGCTTCGCGACCTGAGCGCGGAAGTCGCCGACTGGGAGCCGCCCTATCGCGTGTTTAAGGCTATCGAGGGTACCTGCCTTGCCTGTAACGCCGGGCCGCATTTAACAGATTTAGGTTTGACCGACGGCAGCACCCGCCAGATAGTCGAGCCGCTGATAGACTGCCGGGAAATCCCGGAACACACAGAACACAACAATAAACATCAGGGAGCCTGAGCATGGCCGACAATACCCTTAACTCATCCGCGCAGGGAAGCTGGCTGGAGCGCCGTTTTGCCTTGTATTCCCGCGGCAGCACGCTGCGCACCGAATGCCTCGCGGGCATCACCGGTTTTCTCGCCGCCGCCTATCTACTGGTGGTTATCCCCGGCCTGCTGGCGGTAGGCGGGATGGATAAAGGCGCGGCAACCACCGGCACGATTCTGGTGTTCGTCGGCGGCACGCTGCTGATGGCGTTTTATGCCAACCTGCCGTTTATCGTCGGGCCGGGCATCGGCGGTTCGGTGCTGGTCGGCGTCACGCTGGCGGGCAGCGAAGGCATTGGCTGGCAGATCGGGCTTGGTATCGCCTGCTGGTCGGGGATTCTGTTTTTCCTGCTGACCAAATTCGGCCTGCGTGAAGTGGTAACCCGTTCGGTACCGCAGTCGATCAAGCTCGGTCTGACGGCGTCCATTGGGCTGTTCGTCGCGGTATTGGGCTTCCGTAACGCCGGACTGGTGCTGGCTAACGCCAAAACCAACGCCCTGATGCTCGGGGATTTCCTTTCGCCGGGGGCGCTGGTTGCGCTCTGCGGGCTGTTTCTGGCCATTGCCCTGCAGGCAAGAAAAATCCCCGGCTCGATTCTGTGGGCGATTCTCTTTGCAACCCTGGTCGGTATTCCGATGGGCGTTACCAGACTCCCGGGCAGTTTTATCGATATGCCGCATTCGCTGACGCCGGTGCTGGGGCAAATCGATATGCTGGGCGCGCTGAATATCGCCTTTCTGCCGTTCCTGTTCGTCTTTTTCGCCTCAGAGTTCTTTTCCACGATGGGCACCACTCTGGCCGTGGGCGGCGAAGCGGGTCTGCTGGATGAAGAAGGCAATATGCCGCATATCAATCGCCCGTTTATGGTCGACTCGATCGCTGCGGCTATAGGTCCCTGGCTGGGTATTCCGGCGGCGACCGCGCTGATTGAATCCTCGGCGGCAGCGGAAGCCGGCGGTAAAACCGGGTTAACCGCGCTGTCGGCGGCGGTAATGTTTCTCCTGATGCTGCTGTTTACGCCTGTGGCGCTGATGATCCCGAAAGAGGCGACCGCACCTGCGCTGATCCTCATCGGCCTGAATATGTTCAGCGGCCTGCGCAAAGTGGATCTGGCAAACTTCACCGACGGCCTGCCGGTGCTGATGATGGTGATGATTACGCTGATTGCCAATAGCTTCGGTACCGGGATTGCCGGCGGGCTGCTGTTTTATGTCGTGATCAAAACTATCGCCGGCAAATGGCGGGAAATCCCCATCGGCCTGTGGATCCTTGCGATTCCGCTGGTCTACTACTTTGCCACGCTGGTGAAGCATTAAGCTTCGCGCCGATCGTTCTCCCGGAGGCGGCGCTGACGCGCCTTGTCCGGGCTACCTGTCCGCAGATTGCTGTGAACTCGTAGCCCGGTCAGCGCAGCGCCACCGGGGAAAAGCCACGCCGATGCTTCACCCCGACACCGTTCCCGGAGGCGGCGCTGGCGCGCCTTATCCGGGCTACCGGCCCGCAGAGAGCGCGCTGGAATTAACCGCTTCGCACGCCTCTTTCACCGCCTCATACAGCAGCCGTACCGCAGGCGAAAGCTGTTTGCGGTGCGGGCAAATCATATTCAGCGGCACCACGTCGCCCTGGTAGTGCGGCAGCAGCACCTGGAGTCGCCCTGCACGAATATCGTCGCCGACGTCGAGTTCAGATTTGTACGCAATCCCCTCACCGGCAATCGCCAGGCGGCGAATCACCTCCGCATCATCGCTCACGATAGTGCCGGAAACCTGCACGTGGTGTACTTTCCCTTCCCGGCTCAACGGCCAGCGGTCAAACGCCCTGCCGCGCAGCACGTAGGTGAGCGCATTATGTCGCGCCAGCTCTTCCAGCGTTTGCGGCTCGCCGTTTTCAGCTATCCAGCCGGGCGAAGCCACCAGCACTCGTCGGTTATCGGGCGCGACGGGCAGGGAGATAAACGAAGCATCGTCGTTATCGCCGTAGCGAAAGGCCACGTCCACCGGATCTTTAAACACGTCGGTCCGATGATCGGAAAACAGGATCCGCAGACGCAGCGCAGGATGACGCTGGCGAAAGCCGCGAAAAACGCGCAGAAGCAGGTTGCGCCCGAGATCGGACGGCACGGCAATTTGTAACGTACCGCGAACTTCGTCATCCGGCGTGCGGATTTTTTGCAGCCCGGCGTGCAGCGTATCGAGCATCTGCGTGGCGTAGGGCAGCCAGGCCTCACCTTCCGGCGTCAGGCGCAGGCTCCGCGTTGAACGGGCAAAAAGACGAATATTCAACGTCGTTTCCAGACGCTTGATCGCCGCACTAACCTGCGCCGGCTGCAGCCCGGCCTCTCGCGCCGCATCGCTGAAGCTGCTTAGCGCCGCAGCGCGGACAAACAGAGCCAGATCTTCCAGCCTTAACATAGACACTCCCGAACCCGGATTATTCTCAAAACTGGCGCAACCAGGCGAAAAACATCGTTGCCTCACCGTTTGCTTACACTTTTAACGAAACCAACGCTTGCCATTTCCTTGAGGTATCAGGAATCATACGAGGCTGCGATTGAGTGTCCAGGATAATAATGAGGAAACTATGCGTAAAACAAAAATGATGCTTCTGGGCGTACTGTTGGCATGCACCAGCGGAGCGTGGGCGGCGACCGGCGACGGCATTCAGAAATATGAGCTGGACGGGGTGACCGCAGACTTTAAACAATTCCACATCGGCGATACCGTTCCGCCGCTGTACCTGACGCCAGAATACAATATCAAACAGTGGCAGCAGCGCAATCTGCCGGCGCCGGATGCCGGCACGCGCTGGACCTACATGGGCGGGAGCTACGTCCTGATTACCGAAACCGAGGGGAAAATCCTCAAAATCTACGATGGCGAAATTTTCTATCATCGCTAAAAACGAAACGCCAGCGGACAAATTCTGCCGCTGGCATATCTTTTATCGTTGCTAAAGCGCTATTCGTTAAAGCGGTTTTGTTTGTGCATAAACTCCTCGACGGCAATATAGGCAGCGACCTGTTCGTAGAGCATTAAAATACTGAGTATCAGATCCCCGCCGCTGCGCAGTAAATCATCCGGCGCAGTGCGACTTTTATCATCCGATAAAAAAACTATCTGTTCATAAATTTCACAATATTCACCATAAGCGCCAATCGGAAGGTCAGCCAGCGGGATATTTTCCTGACAATAACGCAGCGCATCAGCGGCTTTCTCCGGCAGCGTGCGCGAATGCATAAAGATGACCAGAAGTTCCCGCAACTTAACGATTAGAGCAATATTATTCATCATGCACTCCGGAAATGTAGTACGGCGATATTTTCCTTCCATCGTTTTTATTGACGTATGACTGATGACTACCACATTCCGCCAAATAATAAAGCCAAATAAAATTCCTTTCGGCGAATTAAAATAGGTCACTGCTATGCTAATTAAGCTCGCACAAGCGCGGAGGGAAAACAATGTTAAGAGTATGTTTTGTTGATTAATCTCAACATCAGCAAATGTGAATAAAAATAAGTAATATTTAACACCACTATCATTCGCGCAGTGATTATTTTAGCGAAAGAAAACGGCGTTCGGCGGAGGTAAAAAAACCGCACGGCGCTTTGCGCCGCACGGTTCAGGATAGTGAGTGGACTATACCGCGCGGAAGGCGATCTCACCGGGGATAACTTCCCCCTGCCAGTACAGCTGCGCCGCGACGCGGTCTGCCAGCTGACGATAGGTCTCGGTAAACTCGCTTTCCGGACGCGCCACTACCGTCGGGGTCCCTTTGTCGAGGTCTTCGCGCAGAGTGATGTGCAGCGGCAGCTGGCCCAGCAGCTGGGTGTGGTATTTCTCCGCCAGCTTTTGCGCGCCGCCGGTACCGAAGATAGGCTCGTGGTGCCCGCAGTTGCTGCAAATATGCATGCTCATGTTTTCCACGATACCCAGCACCGGTACCTCGACTTTTTCAAACATCACGATGCCTTTTTTGGCGTCGATCAGGGCAATATCCTGCGGCGTGGTCACCACTACCGCGCCGGTAACCGGGATATTTTGCGCCAGCGTCAGCTGAATATCACCGGTACCCGGCGGCATATCCAGCACCAAATAATCGAGATCCGGCCACAGGGTTTCCTGCAGCATCTGCATCAGCGCCTTGCTGGCCATCGGCCCGCGCCACACCATAGCGTTATCGTCGGTCACCAGATAACCGATGGAGTTGGTGGCAAGACCGAACTTCATAATCGGCGCCATATGGGTCCCATCTGGCGAGGTCGGACGCTGATCTTCCGCGCCGAGCATGGTCGGAATCGACGGGCCGTAAATATCGGCATCCAGAATGCCGACTTTCGCCCCTTCCGCCGCCAGCGCCAGCGCCAGGTTGACCGCGGTCGATGATTTACCCACCCCGCCCTTACCGGAGCTGATAGCGATAATATTTTTCACGCCGTTGATACCGGGCTGATTTTTTACCCGCTGAAGCGTGGCGATGCTGTGCGTCAGCTTCCAGTCGATAGCTTTGGCACCGGTAATGCGCAGCAGCTCGGCGCTGCACTGCTCCTTCAGAGCTTCAAAGGCGCTGTTCCAGACGAACGGCATCTGAATTTCAATATGCACGGTTTCGTCCAGCCAGGCGACGTGATGCAGCGCCTTCAGCGTAGTGAGGTTATGTTTCAGGGTTGGGTGCTGGAAATTAGCCAGGGTCCCGGCGACCATCGCGCGTAGACGTTCGGGGGATTTGGCCTGGGATTGCGAACTCATCCCGACTCCTTTGTTATTGTGAGTTGAATCTTGTGCGTTAAGTTTACCTTAAAGGGAATAATTCCCCCACCATAAGCTTTGGGCTTACCAAATTATTGCCTTTGCGGTAACATCAAACCCCCTTTTTACAATAGAAGATGTAATGCCCACTATGACTCAAGTCGCGAAGAAAATACTGGTAACGTGCGCACTGCCGTACGCAAACGGCTCAATCCACCTCGGCCACATGCTGGAGCACATCCAGGCTGATGTCTGGGTCCGTTACCAGCGAATGCGCGGCCACGAAGTCAACTTCATCTGCGCCGACGACGCCCACGGAACCCCGATCATGCTGAAAGCGCAGCAGCTCGGTATCACCCCGGAACAGATGATTGGCGAAATGAGTCAGGAGCATCAGACCGATTTTGCTGGCTTCGACATCAGCTACGACAACTATCACTCCACGCACAGCGACGAAAACCGCGAGCTGTCGGAGCTTATCTATACGCGTCTGAAAGAGAACGGTTTTATCAAAAACCGCACCATCTCCCAGCTCTACGATCCGGAAAAAGGCATGTTCCTGCCGGACCGTTTTGTGAAAGGCACCTGTCCGAAGTGTAAATCACCGGATCAATACGGCGATAACTGCGAAGTATGCGGCGCGACCTACAGCCCAACCGAGCTTATCGAACCGAAATCGGTCGTCTCCGGCGCGACGCCGGTGATGCGCGAGTCCGAACACTTCTTCTTCGACCTGCCGTCGTTCAGCGAAATGCTGCAGGCGTGGACCCGCAGCGGCGCGTTGCAGGAGCAGGTAGCGAATAAAATGCAGGAGTGGTTTGAGTCCGGCCTGCAGCAGTGGGATATTTCCCGCGATGCGCCGTACTTCGGCTTTGAAATCCCGAACGCGCCGGGTAAATATTTCTACGTCTGGCTGGACGCGCCGATCGGCTACATGGGTTCCTTTAAGAACCTGTGCGACAAGCGCGGCGACGCCGCCAGCTTCGATGAGTACTGGAAGAAAGACTCCACCGCCGAGCTGTATCATTTTATCGGTAAAGACATCGTTTACTTCCACAGCCTGTTCTGGCCGGCCATGCTGGAGGGCAGCAACTTCCGCAAACCAACCAATCTGTTCGTTCACGGCTACGTGACGGTCAACGGCGCGAAGATGTCCAAGTCGCGCGGAACCTTTATTAAGGCCAGCACCTGGCTGAACCACTTTGACGCCGACAGCCTGCGCTACTACTACACCGCCAAGCTCTCTTCGCGTATCGATGATATCGATCTGAACCTGGAAGATTTCGTGCAGCGCGTTAATGCCGATATCGTCAACAAAGTGGTGAACCTCGCCTCGCGCAACGCCGGTTTTATCAATAAGCGTTTCGACGGCATGCTGTCCGCCGAGTTGGCCGATCCGGCGCTGTACAAAACCTTCACCGATGCCGCAGCAAGCATTGGCGAAGCGTGGGATAGCCGCGAGTTCGGTAAAGCCATCCGTGAAATCATGGCGCTGGCCGACGTGGCGAACCGCTACGTTGACGAGCAGGCGCCGTGGGTGGTTGCCAAACAGGAAGGCCGCGATGCCGATCTGCAGGCCATCTGCACCATGGGCCTGAATATGTTCCGCGTGCTGATGACCTGGCTCAAGCCGGTTCTGCCGCAGCTGGCCGCCCGCGCCGAAGCGTTCCTCAACAGCGAACTGAGCTGGGAGGCCATTCAGCAGCCGCTGCTCGGTCACAAGGTTAACGCCTTTAAAGCGCTGTATAACCGCATCGAAATGAAGCAGGTGGAAGCGCTGGTCGAAGCGTCGAAAGAAGAAGTGAAAGCGCTGTCAGCGCCGGTCACCGGACCGCTGGCGGACGATCCGATTCAGGACACCATCACCTTTGACGATTTCGCCAAAGTCGATATGCGCATCGCGCTGATTGAAAACGCCGAGTTCGTGGACGGTTCCGACAAGCTGCTGCGCCTGACGCTGGATCTCGGCGGCGAGAAGCGCAACGTCTTCTCCGGCATCCGCTCCGCCTACCCGGATCCGCAGGCGCTGATTGGCCGCCTGACGGTTATGGTCGCCAACCTGGCGCCGCGTAAAATGCGCTTCGGCATCTCGGAAGGCATGGTGATGGCCGCAGGCCCTGGCGGGAAAGATATCTTCCTGTTAAGCCCGGACAGCGGCGCTCAGCCAGGCCAGCAGGTCAAGTAATACCGCATACAGCGCTGCTCCGGCAGCGCTTTTTTTATAAATTCTGAAAATCGCATTCTTGTCGTCCTCCCCCTCTGTGTTCTTAGTAATAACTGCTAGCATCAAACCCAAACTGGATAAAAACACAGGGAAGAAAATGAAATCTTTTATTTATCAGGACGAAAAATCACATAAATTCTGGGCGGTGAAACAGCAAGATAACGAGCTGCATCTGAGCTGGGGCAAGGTCGGCACCAGCGGCCAGAGCCAGATTAAAACCTTTGCCGATAGCGCCACTGCTGCAAAAGCCAAACAGAAACTGATTGGTGAGAAGACAAGAAAAGGCTACGCAGAGAATACCGCGGCGGAAAAAAGCCCGCCCCAGGCTGTCGCTAGCCAATCTAATAACCGACCCTGGCTCGCTGATGATGCCCATATACCGCTCACGGAGGAGATCGGCTGGTTTGCTTTCCCTCACCGTAACCGTTCCAGACCGTTTAATACCACACCGGACGGCAATCAGATTTGGCAACGCATTACCAGGAATGATAAAGCCGAATTCAGGCCATCCGACTATCATTTCACGTCACCGGCCTGGGAACAGGCCTACGCTGAGCTACACCAACGGATTAAGCATAATCAATCCACCGGAAGCCTGCTTTCCGAAGCGGCTCTTCTCGGGAAAATGGGCTATTATTCTGGTGATTTAATCGACCTCTTTGTGACGCAATACGGGCTTGAAACCACGGTTGAGATCGCCTGTCATACCCTACAAGTGGCATGCAAGTACGATGATGATCTTAAGAAAATTGTCGTATGTAGCGACCTTCCTGTTAACGAAACAGAATATCTGCCCGACTGGCTCCCGCGCTTGTGTCATCATCTTTCATTAGCGCCAGAGGAAGAGTGGCTACGCTGTGTCAAAAAACTGATTGCTGCTATTCCTGAGCTTTCTCCCGCTATGCAGCCGTTTGTCGCACTGATGTTGCCAGAGCGTCCGGATATCGCCAATGAGATAGCATTGCGTTTCGCCGCAGAAGAGATTCCGGCAATGGCGTGGTTGAAAATGGTCGTCGATGCCCCTTCTGCACTGATTACGCTAGAAAAATATCCGTTGCCTCCACTTTACTCTCACTTTCTCCCCTATGTTGCCACATTGATAGCCAACCAAGGCATGATCGGGGTAAGTCAACTCGTCAACGATTTGGACGAAAAGGAAGCAAGCACCCAATTACCTGAGCTTGAAGCTACTGACTATTTCACTAAGTGGTTAGCTAAGACGAACCATCCGGATGCGCTTAAGATATTAATTCTTGGTGCCGGTAACAAAAATAAGCGTCTGGGATATTTAAGTAAGGCCAGTCAAAAATATCCTCATGCAGCCATTGCCGCTTATGCGTCGCTGCTGACGAGCTATGAAGATCCGATCTGGCGCAAAGCGCTAACGGTACTCATCAGCGCTGAACCAGCTCGGGTAGAGCAAGTTCTGCCATGGATTGACGCACACGCCGCAGAAACGTTAACCGCGACGCGGCCGCATAGCGACTCATCAGCAGAATATGCCAGCCCGGAGACCCTACCAGAAATACTGGTATCCCCGCCGTGGCTAAAGCAAAATCAAAAAAGCACATCACCAGTATTCAAACTATCAATACTCCCCGTCACTTCTACGCTAAGCCTGACGCCGGCAATAACGGAAGAGCTAACTGGCTACGATTACAGTGATTACCACTGCCAATTCAGTTACGCGGACCTGCCGCCATTTGAAAGCTATCATTGGGAAAAAGTGACGGAGCCATTCACCCCGGAACAAAACTTTCTGTGGCGTCTGGGGTTTGAAAAGTGGCAACAGTTAACCCCTGGCACATCGCAAAAAGTCCCCATTCCGCAAAGCGCCGTCACAGCCCTGCAATGTGCAGACTATGCCACCTTGATAAATGAGTTCCATCAGTATACGGGTAAGCAGTATTCGCAATGGAAGCTGTATCTGCTGGCCTGGATGCCGCGCGAGCAAGCATTAGCCCTGCTGGATGCTCTGGCTGATGAACCTCACAAAGGCGAAGAGGGGATCTTACCCATTTTTGGCATCGATGCCCTGCCGATATTTGTCCGTTATCTTAAACACGATCGCCAGTCGCTGTGGCCGTTTACCCCCTATTGCGGCACAACCGATTTGGCACTGCCGATGGCACAAAACTTCAGCCGCAAAAAAACGCTGCGCGAAGATGCCCGAAGCTGGTTACTTGAGTATCCCGAACATGCCATTGCCGGGTTATTGCCCGCAGCGCTAGGAAAAGCGTGCAAAGACAGGGACGACGCTCAACAAGCTTTGCGTTTACTGGCCGAAAATAATCACCGTTCTCTGATAACCCAAATAGCACAGCGCTATCAACAACCGGAGATTATCGCTGCACTGGGAGCCTTTCTCGACGCAGGAGACTTTCACGATTTCCCGACGAAAATTCAGCCTTTGCCTGAATTTTATCAATTTGCACTGTGGCGCAGACCACAGCTCAAAAGCTCGGGGTTGCCGTTGCCGGATAACGCCATGCGTTACCTCGGCGATATGTTGAATTTCCCACGCGAAGTGAAACTTTATACCGGACTGAATACCGTAAAAAGCATCTGCACTCCAACATCTCTGGCTAACTTTGCCTGGGATCTTTTTAACGCCTGGATTGAAGCCGGAGGCCCTTCAAAAGCGAACTGGGCCTTCACGACATTAGCCTTTTTCGGTAATGACGATACCGCGCGAGCGCTGACGCCGCTCATCCGTGCCTGGCCTGGAGAATCACAACATCAACGCGCAGCGCTTGGGTTGGATATTCTGGCAGAAATCGGCAGCGACATCGCTTTGATGTTGCTAAACGGCATTGCGAAAAAAATCAAATTTGCGGCGCTACAGGAGAATGCACAGAACAAAATCAAGCAAATTGCCGAACAGCGTGAACTGACCATTGCCGAGCTGGAAGACCGCCTCGCCCCGGATCTCGGGCTGGACGACAACGGTACTCTGGTTCTCGACTTCGGCCCCCGCCGCTTTACAGTCAGCTTCGATGAAACCCTCAAACCCTTTGTGCGCGATGAAAGCGGTCGCCGCCTGAAAGACTTGCCAAAGCCCAACAAAAGCGATGATGAAACGCTGGCGGCCGCAGCGGTCAATCGCTATAAATCGCTGAAAAAGGACGCCCGCACCGTCGCCACCCAGCAAATCATGCGCCTTGAAACCGCCATGTGCCTGCGCCGCCGCTGGACCGCAGAACAGTTCCGCCTGTTCCTCGTCGACCATCCGCTGGTGCGCCATCTCACCCGCCGCTTGATCTGGGGAGTCTATAGCCAGGAAAACGTCCTGCTGGCCTGCTTCCGCGTCGCCGAAGATAACAGCTACAGCGATGCAGAAGATAACCTGTTCAGCCTGCCTGAAGGGCAAATCGGCCTTCCGCACGTGCTGGAAATCTCCGCGGAAGACGCCGCCGCCTTCGGCCAGCTGTATGCCGACTATGAACTACTGCCGCCGTTCCGCCAGCTCGATCGCAACCACTATCGCCTGACGGAAAGCGAAAACCGGGCCACAGAATTAACGCGCTGGCGCGGACGCCAGTGCCAGGCCGGGCGCATCGTCGGACTGGAGCGCAAAGGCTGGCAGCGAATAGAAGATGGCGGCAGCATCTGCGGCATGTTCAAACCCGCCACCAGCGGCGATATTGTGCTGGAAGTGGAACCTTTTTCGCTGCTGTATGGAGAAACCACCTACGACGAACTCATCCCGTTCGAGACAGTGAAATTCGTTACCAAAGGGGATATTGACTACGGCAAACCGACCTTTGCTTTCGCAACGCTCGACGCTATCGCCGCCAGCGAACTTATCAACGATATCGAATCGCTATTCGATTAAAAGGACTTAGTCATGAAAACGTTTATTTATCAGGATGAAAAATCACATAAGTTCTGGGCGGTTGAGCAGCAGGATAACGAACTGCATCTGAGCTGGGGGAAGGTGGGTACCAGCGGCCAGAAGCAGATTAAAACCTTCGCCGACGCGGCAGCGGCCAGTAAGGCCGGGCAGAAGCTGATTAATGAGAAGGCTAAAAAAGGTTACGTCGAAAATAGCGCGGCGGAGGCCAGCATGCCGGCTCCGCAGCAAACTGCTGCCAGCGCTGGCAGCCCGCCGTGGCTAAAGGATGACGAACCGATTATTCTCGATCCAGATTACGAGACCAATGCCTACAGTAATCGCCGTTTTACTGATGAACCGCTCAAACCGGTTAATGAAGACTGCACGCTGTGGGAAATGCTTAAAGAAAGTGAGCACTGGACCCCTTTCTTTCTCACCTGTCTGCAACATTTCGATGCGAGCGCTTGCCGTCGGGAATGGCAGCAGGCACTACAGGAAGCAATGCGACGAATCAAACAGCAGCAGTCAGAAGGATCGCTACTCTCCGATACCATTCTGACTCTCGCAAGATTTGTCCTCCATTATCCTATCCGTATTGATGTCTGGCTGGACGGTATCGTTCAACAACGGGGGGTGGAATACGCAGTCGACTTAGTCATTGCCTTACAGCAAGTTCAGATGACCGATCAAACAAACAGCGATCCCGTCACAAACAAGGCGATTGAGGATGGTTATGAGCGACTCTTAATGATTCTGCGAAATGGCCAGTCAGCGCAAACGTCGCCGTTATTTGCTATTACCCTGAGTCACAATATTACCGACCTGCGTTTTGAGCATGGTTTTAGCAAAATCGACTTGCATTTGCGTAAACACCTGTCGCAGGCCGATGCGACCACCTGGCAGCGCTGTGCCGATAAACTGATCGCCGCCCTGCCATCGATTGCCCCACGTCGCCGCCCGCTTGTCGCCTTTCTGCTGCCGGAAAAGCCAGAAATCGCCAATCGGCTGGCGCTCGAACTGGCGCCTGATAACGACTTCCCCGAGCTGGAGTGGTTGAATATCGTCGCCACCGATCCGCAGGCGGTGCAACAACTGGCAAGATTCCGGCAACTGAATCTATTCACCCACTACCGTACGAGCGAGCGTTGCATTGAGACGTTGCTGCGGGAACAGAGCCTTGCGGGGCTATCACGACTAACGCCTCTGATACATGAATACCGGATTAAGCGCGCGTTAGTTGAAGTTAATCACCCACAGGCCATGACGCTGCTTATGATGGATAAAAATGCCAGCGACGCTGATCATCTGGACTCTTTTGCAAAGAAACACCCGGAAGCCGCCCTTTACGCGCTGACTCAGGGGCTGGTCAATGGTAAAAACGCGATACATTTACGCCTGCTGGAACAGATCGTTCTGGGCAACCCGCAGGCGCAGGAAAGCGCGGGGCCCTGGCTGACGGCGGAGCAACAACAGCTCCTGTTCAACCACTTTCCGCAGCTGGTCGCCACGGAGGAAATCGCCTCCCCGGACGACCAGCCCCCGGTTCTGCGCTCCCCACCGTGGCTGGCGAAAAAGAAAAAAACTGCCGCTGTGGCGTTGACGCTTCAAGTGCTGCCGCTCGAATCAATGGGGCCTGAGCCTGAGCCGCTGCAGGAAGAGGAAGTCCCTACAACGGCGGAAGTCCTACGCTATCTTGGTTTCGAGAGTTTCTATTTTGACCGGGATAACCCCGCTCCGGAAAGATTTGACTGCAAATGGGGCGTCAGCAAAACGGCCATCTCTCTGCTGGAAAAAGAGGATTACGAATCGTTACTTAACACCCGGCAAAAGTACGATTACGAAAGCTACATTACGCTACATATGTCAATCCTGGCCAGACTACCAGAAGAGAAAGCGCTCTCTATCTGGAACGCGATGACGCACCTGCATCTTACCGGGATTGATGAAGTGGTTCACCGCTTTGGCCTGCCGACGCTGCCAGGCCTGCTGCGTTACGCCCGCATAGCCCCAAAAGAGGCCGTTCCTCTGGCGGCAATGTTCGCCGCTAGCGAAGCGGCTCCGCTGATGGCCCGCGCTTTCTGCCAGCTCAAATCCCTACGCGATATCGCCGAACGCTGGCTGCTCACTTACCCGGAGCACGCTATTACCGGCCTGCTACCCGCGGCGCTGGGCAAATCGAGTAAAGAGCAGGGCGATGCGCGGATGACGCTGCGCTTTCTTGTCAGTTCCGGCCATCTGCCGCTGATGGAACAGGTCGCGCGACGCTATGACCAACCAGAAGTGATGACAGCACTGGGCGAAATGCTGGCCGCCGACCCGCTCGATAACTATCCGCTGAAAATTGCTAAACTCCCCGAATGGTGTACGCCAGAGGTCTGGCATCGCCCGATACTGCACAACGGAAAAGCGCTTAGCGATGATGCCATCCGCCATCTCTGCACTATGCTTGCCTTCCCGCGTGAGGAGACGCTCTACCCCGGCATCGTTCAGGTGCAGGAAGCCTGTACGCCACGGTCGTTGGCCGATTTTGCCTGGGATCTGTTTCAGAGCTGGGAAATCGTCAGCGGTTCCGCCAAAGATAACTGGGGTTTTACCGCGCTGGGTATTTTCGGCAACGATGACACCGTACGCCGCCTTACGCCGCTCATCCGCGCCTGGCCGGGGGAATCTCAGCATAAACGCGCCACCGTCGGGCTGGACATTCTTGCCGCCATCGGCAGCGATATCGCCCTGATGCAGCTGAATGGCATTGCACTGAAGATAAAATTTAAGGCGCTTCAGGAAGCCGCGCGGGAAAAAATCAAACAGATTGCCGACAAGCGCGAACTCACCATTGCCGAACTGGAAGACCGTCTCGCCCCAGATTTAGGTCTGGATGACAGCGGTACCCTCACCCTCGACTTCGGCCCCCGCCGCTTTACCCTCGGCTTCGATGAAGCCCTGAAACCCTTTGTGCGCGATGAAAGCGGTCGCCGCCTGAAAGATTTGCCGAAGCCCGGCAAAAGCGACGATGAACCGCGCGCTGCGGAGGCCGTCAGTCGTTACAGGCAGTTGAAAAAAGACGTCCGCACGGTAGCCAGCCAGCAGATCATGCGGCTTGAATCAGCGATGTGCCTGCGCCGCCGCTGGACCGCCGAACAGTTCCGCCTGTTCCTCGTCGACCATCCGCTGGTGCGCCATCTCACCCGCCGCCTGGTCTGGGGAGTCTATAGCCAGGAAAACGTCCTGCTGGCCTGCTTCCGCATCGCCGAAGATAACAGCTACAGTGACGCGCAAGATAACCCAATCAACCTGCCTGAGGGGCAAATCGGCCTTCCGCACGTGCTGGAAATCTCCGCGGAAGACGCCGCCGCTTTCGGCCAGCTGTTTGCCGACTATGAACTGCTACCACCGTTCCGCCAGCTCGATCGCAACGCCTACCGTTTTAGCCAGGCAGAATCCGAAACTTTCGACCTCCAGCGTTGGGCGGGACGTAAAGCCCTCAGCGGACGAGTGGCCGGGCTGGTCAGTAAAGGCTGGCAACGGGGTGAAGTTCGCGATGCCGGCGGGGTCTATACCTTCTATAAACCCGTTGATGGTGGCTACGTAGAACTCGAAGTGTTTCCGGGATTTACGGTAGGTTTATCGGTGGATATGGTCAGCAAGACCCAGGGAATAAGCCATATTCGTCTGTATAAAGCAGGGCAAAGAAAAATGATATATCCCTTCTCTTCACTCGATAAGATAGCCGCCAGCGAACTGATTAACGATATCGAATCGCTATTCGATTAAAAGGATTTAACCATGAAAACGTTTATTTATCAGGATGAAAAATCACATAAGTTCTGGGCGGTTGAGCAGCAGGATAACGAACTGCATCTGAGCTGGGGGAAGGTGGGTACCAGCGGCCAGAAGCAGATTAAAACCTTTGCCGACGCGGCAGCGGCCAGTAAGGCCGGGCAGAAGCTGATCAATGAAAAAACCCGCAAAGGCTACGTTGAGCAAGGCGAAACCACGCCGTCTGCGGCAGCCAGCCTGCCGGAGGAACCGGCATCTACCCCAGCTGCGCCGCCGCCCGCATGCGCCACCGTGCCTGCAGATATAGCTCGTCCGTGGCTGGCGGACGATGTCGAACTGGCTTTGTCAGATGAGCTGCTGCAAGATGTGCTCCCTTCACGCCGCTTTCCCGGTCAACCGATCGCCGCGCCCGCAGATAGCGAACTGATGAATCTCGGCAAAGAGATCCACCAGCAGTCCGGGAAAGCCGTGACCTTTGACTATGCCGACTGTTCCGCCTACTGGCAGCAAACCATCAACGAAGCCCTTAGCGATGGCCCGCTCTCCCCTGCTGCGCTGGCGGTGCAGCTCGCCCTCGCCACGCGTCGCGGCTGGCGCAGCAGCGACAATGCCGACCTGATGGACGAAATTGTTTACGTCTACGGACTGGAATACGCCGTCGAGACGTTTATTGCCCTGCAGCACATTGCTTTTGATTACAATTACCAGACCCTGCAGGTGACCTTCCTTTCAGAACCCACCAGCGCGCGCGGGCCCGGGATGCTCGACGTGCGCCTGCGCGCGCATCTGGCTCAGGCCGATGAACCGCTCTGGCAGCGCTGCGTGAATAAACTGATCGCCGCGCTGGCGGATATGCCCATCGGGCAGCAGCCGCTGGTGGCGCTATTGCTGCCCGATCGCCCGGATATCGTCCACGAAATCACCCGCCGGGTGCTGGCGCATAAAAATATCAGAACGGCGGAATGGCTGAAGGTGGTGGTTCGCGACCCGCAGCTCGTCAAAGCGCTGGAGCCTTATCGGGCGGAGAACCTGTTTAACGACTACTACCACGGCAGCGTCTGGAACGCGACGGTGATGCGCGAACAGGGCGTTGCCGGCATCGCCCGCTTCGCACCCTACGTTCATGACGATCTGTGCGGTAAGCTGGTCAGCCAAATTAACCATCCGCAGGCGCTGAGCCAGCTAATCCTCGCAAGCGAGCAGGGTAAGCGTTGTCACGAACGGATGAGCCAGGCCAGCGCGCGCTTCCCGCACGCCGCGCTGGCGGCGCTGGCTGAACTGCTGACGCAGAAAGAAGAGAAACGCTGGCGCATTATGCTGATGACCCTGCTCAGCGGGCAGCCGGGGCTGGTCGGAGAAATTGTGCCGTGGATCTCTGCACAGGCCGCGACGCTACTGGAAGCCTGCCAGCAGCAGTTAAGCCAGCAGGCCGAGTGCGCCCGCGACGATATGCTCCCGCCGGTGCTGGTCACCCCACCCTGGGCGGCGAAAAAGAAAAAATCCCCCATTGCACAGCTGAATCTGCCGCCGCTCCCATTAGAGCCGGTCTGTATGCTGACGGAAGAGGCAAGCAAACAGCTTCTCGAACAGCGTAGCTGGTATGCCCGCCAGCTCGATAATGGCAAAGAAAAAGATGAAAAGGAGCTCCTGTCCTGCTTAGGTTTCCACAGCTGGAACCGGAGCCAAAATCGCTATGAAGATGTCTCCGATGCCGCTATCGATGCCTGGCAACGACAGGATTATCCGGCGCTGATTGCGGAATTTAAGAATGCCCATACCTATCGCCAGGAAGAGTGGAAGCTGTACATGCTCGCCGCCCTGCCCGCCGGACGGGCGCTACAGGCCTGGAACGCGCTCAGCCAGGAGCCCCACACCGGCGCAGACTTTGTGATGGCGCACCTGCGTCTCGCCGGTTTGCCGGGCTTTATCCACTCCTTCTCACGCTATCCGCAGGAAAACCTGTCGGTTGCGATCTGGTTTGCCGCCAGCGAACTGGCCCCCATCATCGCCCGCGCTTTTAACAAACTTAAATCGCTGCGTGAAGGCGCGCGCGAATGGCTGCTGGCCTATCCTGAACATGCGATTACCGGCCTGCTGCCCGCCGCCCTCGGCAAAGCGGGCGAAGCGCAGGACAGCGCGCGCCTGGCGATACGTATGCTGGTGGATAACGGCCATCAGCCGCTGCTTGAAGAGATCGCCCGGCGCTACAATCAGCCGGCGGTAACGGAGGCCGTTAGCGCCCTGCTCGCCCTCGATCCGCTGGATAACCATCCGACCAAAATTCCGCCGCTGCCCGCGTTTTACCAGCCTGCGCTGTGGACGCGTCCGCTGCTGCGGGAAAATGGCCTGGCTCTGCCGGATGGCCCCTTAAAAGCGCTCGGCGAAATGCTGCGCTTCCCGTCAGAGGAGGGGATTTATCCCGGCCTGCAGCAGGTTAAAGATCTCTGTACTGCCGAATCACTTGCCGCCTTTTCCTGGGATCTGTTCAGCGCCTGGCAAACCGCCGGAGCGCCATCGAAAGAGAGCTGGGCGTTTACCGCGCTCGGGATTTTCGGCAACGATGATACCGCCCGGGCCCTGACGCCGCTGATCCGCGCCTGGCCCGGCGAATCTCAGCATAAGCGCGCCACCGTCGGATTAGATATTCTCGCCGCCATCGGCACGGATATCGCCCTGATGCAGCTTAACGGCATCGCCCAGAAGCTAAAATTCAAAGCCCTGCAGGAACGCGCCAGAGAGAAAATCGGCGATATCGCTGAAAGCCGCGGGCTGACCGTGGAAGAACTGGAAGACCGCCTGGCGCCCGATCTGGGTCTGAATGAGGATGGTAAGCTCACCCTCGATTTTGGCCCACGGCGCTTTATCGTGAGCTTTGATGAAGCGCTCAAGCCGTACGTCCGGGATGAAAACGGCAGCCGTCTGAAAGATCTGCCGAAGCCGAATAAAAGCGACGATAACGCGCTCGCCGCCGAGGCTGTCAATCGCTACAAGGCCCTGAAAAAAGATGCCCGCACGATTGCCGCCCAGCAAATCGCGCGGATGGAGTCGGCCATGTGCCAGCGCCGCCGCTGGACGCCGGAGAACTTCCGCCTGTTCCTGGTCAACCATCCGCTGGTACGCCATCTCACCCGTCGCCTGGTATGGGGCGTATACGGTGAGGACAACCGCCTGCAGGCCTGTTTCCGCGTGGCGGAAGACAACAGCTACAGCAATGCCGATGACGATCTCTTCCCTCTGCCGGACGGCGACATTCGTATCGGACTTCCGCATCTGCTGGAAATGACGCCGCAGGATGCCGCCGCTTTTGGTCAGCTATTTGCCGATTACGAACTGCTGCCGCCGTTCCGTCAGCTCGACCGCAACTGCTACACCCTGACGCCCGCCGAGCTAGCGACTACAGAACTGACGCGCTGGGCAGGACGCAAGTGCCCGAGTGGCCGGGTCATCGGGCTGGCGAACAAAGGCTGGCTACGCGGCGAGCCGCAGGACGCTGGCTGGATCGGCTGGATGCTAAAACCGCTGGGACAGCGGGCGCTGGTAATGGAAATCGACGAAGGCTTCGCCGTGGGCATGCTGCCGGATGAGCTCAGCACCGAGCAGCTATTAAGCAAAGTCTGGCTGTACGCCGGAAATGCCCGGCAGTACGGCTGGGGCGGCAACGCTCCGCAGCAGGCTCGATTTTCGGAGCTGGATAAAGTCGCCCTCAGCGAACTGATCAACGATATTGAAGGGCTATTTGAATAGAACAAGGAACGTTTATGCACAACGCACTAACCCCACCCTGGCTGGCGGATGACGCGCAGCTGGAGCTGACCTTTAAAAAAGGTAAGACGCCGTTAAGCCATCGCCGCTGGCCGGGCGAGCCGGTGCCGCTGGTTAAAGTGGAACGACTTCAACAGCTGGCGAACGATATTGCCTCCCGCAGTCAGCCCCTCGCGTGGGAGGCTGAACAATGTACTGCTGAGTGGCAACAGGCGATTGCGCAGGCGATGCGCTGCGTGGGCGAGGCCAGAGCGGCAATGCCCGCCCGCGCGCTGGCGGTGCTGACTCGTCTGGCTGAAGAGGATAGCCCGGCGCTTTTGGATGAAATCGTCCAGCTGCACGGCGTCGAGTACGCGACCGAGGTGGTGATTGCCCGGCAGAATATCGCGGCGGGCCATAGTAAATACCCGCCGCGCAAATGGGTGTTCAGTCATCCGGAGAAAGAGAATGTTTACGGCCTCCACTCTGAAACCTATAGCGAGTTCGATCTACGTCTGCGCAAACATCTGTCGCTGGCGGAAGAGGTCGTCTGGCAACGCTGCGCCGAAAAGCTTATTGCCGGCCTGGTCGAAACGCCGTTTTATCGCCAGCCGTTTATCGCCCTGCTGCTGCCGGAAAGGCCGGATATCGCCAATCAAATAGCCGGACGTTGCATTGACAACTCCTGGCGGTCGTCAAAAGAGTGGCTTAAAGCCGTCGCCACCGACCCCGCCGTGCTGGCGAAGCTTGAGGAAACCTGGTCGAGTGATATTTTTACCGATCGCCAGGACAGCGATGGCTATTTTGCAAACCGCTACGGCTATGCCGCTTGCGCCGCGCTTTTGCGTGAACAGGGGCTGGCGGCAGTCGCCAGGCTGGCGATTTACGCGCACAAAGACGATTGCGGTAGCCTGCTGGCGCAAATCAACCATCCGCAGGTTATTCGCCTGCTGCTGCTGGTGGCGGATAAAAACAAGCCCAGCCAGCTGCGCGTGGCAAAATATGCCAGACAATTTCCCGCCTCGACGCTGGCGGCGCTGGCAGAGCTGCTGGCGCTACCGGAGCCGCCCGCGCGTCCGGGCTATCCTGAAATTGAAGACAAAAAGCTCCCGCAGCAGCAGAAGAAACGCGAAGAAAGCTGGCGAATGCTGCTCCGGACGCTGCTGAATACGCATCCGCCGCTGGCCGAACAGGTTAGTCCCTGGCTAAGCTCGCAGGCGCGGGAACTTCTGGCGACGTTCCAACAGGCGCTGCCCGCAGGCGTCACGGTGGCCGTCGATAACCCCGGCCTGCCGGAAATTCTGCTCTCGCCGCCGTGGCGCAGTAAAAAGAAAAAAACCGCCGCGCCGCGTTTTGCGCTATCGCCGCTGAAGCTTGCGCCGCAGGAGTACTGGCAGCCTGGAGAGCGGGAGGCGCTGGCCGCCGGCAAACCGGCCTGCTTCTTTAACGACCTGCCGCTACATGAGCGCATTAGCCGCAAAGGTGAGGTGGTATTAGAGGAACTGGGCTTTCAGGATATGGATTATCTCTTTCATCAGTATACTTTGAATGGACAGCAAGGGCATTTAGGGTCGCCGTGGCACAGCGCATACAGGACTAAAACAGGCTGGGATAAAGCCGCTATCAGAGCGCTGCACAGCGGTGATAACGAAGCGCTTCTCAAAGCCTGGCGAGACTATCTCGAAGAAAGCTATCACCCCAACGAGTGCTGGAATCTTTATCTGCTTATGCAACTCCCCCGCAAGCAGGCGGTAACCCTCTGGCAGCGCATTAATGAAGAAAATTTCAAATTTGTCGGCGCTGAATACCTGTTGAGCATCCTCGGGACTGACGCCCTGTCCGGCCTGCTGCTGGCGCTCCGGCATCGGCCAAAAGAGATCTTTCCGCTGCTGATGCATCTCGGCGCAACGGAGCTGGCGCTGCCGGTGGCCCGCGTCTGGCGGCGCTTTCAGGCGCAGAGCCATCTCGCCCGCCAGTGGCTACTGCAATGGCCGGAACACGCCGCCGCCGCGTTAATTCCGCTGGCGTTCGATAAAGCAGGCGATAGCCGCGAAGCGGCCATTAACGCCCTGCGTCTGCTGTATCAGGAAGGCCATCACGCGCTACTGCAAACGGTGGCGCAACGCTGGCACGAACCGAGGCTATGGCCAGCGCTGGAGCAGCTGCTGACGCAAGATCCTCTGGATAATTATCCGGCCCGCACGCCGAAAGCGCCGGATTTCTGGCAGCCCGCGCTCTGGCGCAGGCCGCGGCTTCTCAGCAACGACCAGCCGCTGACCGACGATGCGCTGGAAATTCTCGGCGATATGCTGCGCTTCGCCCAGGGCGGCCACTTTTACTGCGGACTGGATTTAGTCAAAGCCGCCTGTCAGCCCCAATCGCTGGCCGCTTTCGCCTGGGATCTCTTCAAAGCCTGGCAGAATGCCGGTGCGCCCGGCAAAGAGAACTGGGCTTTTCAGACGCTGGGGATCTTTGGCGATGAAAGCACGGTGCGTGATTTAACCCAGCTTATTCTCGCCTGGCCGCAGGAAGGGAAATCTGCCCGCGCCGCCAGCGGCCTGCATCTTCTGACCCGCATCGGCAGCGATATGTCGCTGCTGCAGCTGGACCATATTTCGCAACGGGCAAAATCCCGCCCGCTGCGCGAGAGCGCGGAACGTTGTCTGCAAGAGATTGCCGAAGCGCGCGATTTGAGCGAAGAGCAGCTGCAGGATCGGCTTACGCCGACGCTGGGGCTGGATAACCCCGGTGCGCTGACCTTTGATTTCGGTACCCGCAGCTTTAGCGTGCGCTTTGATGAAAATCTGCAGCCGGTAATTTATGACCAGCAGGGAGCGCGGCAAAAGAGCCTCCCGCGCCTGCGCGCCGAAGATGACCAGACAAAAGCCGCGGAAGCGCTGCTCCGGCTGAAAGGATTGAAAAAAGATGCCGCTCGCGTGGCGAAACGCCTGCTACCGCATCTGGAAAATGCCCTGCGGCTGGCGCGGCGCTGGACGCGCGCGGAGTTTCAGTCGCTGTTCGTCGACCACCCGCTGACCCACAATGTGACCCGCCGCCTGGTATGGGGAGTATACGCCGCTAATGAGCCTCGTCGCCTGCTCGCCGCTTTTCGCATCGCGGCCGAGGGAGAGTTCTGCGACGGCCAGGATGAGCCCATCACGCTGCCGGAAGATACACTATTCGGCATCGTTCATCCGCTGGAAATGGACGACCTGACGCGGGCGGCGTTTGAACAACTCTTTGCCGATTACCAGCTATTGCCGCCGTTCCGTCAGCTGACCCGCCATACTCTTCTGCTGCTGCCGGAAGAAACTTCAGTCAGCAAGCTAACGCGCTGGCAGGGCAAATCAACCACCTGCGGACAGCTGCTGGGCATCCGCCGCCGGGGCTGGTGGCAAGGTAGCGAAAGCTATTTCTGTTACGATGTTGCTCAGCATCGGCTGATACTGGAAATCACGCCGGGATTTGTTCACTACAGCATAGACGCTAAAGCTCCTCAGCAGTTTGGCGCGATAACGCTCTATTACGGCGAACAACCCGTTGCGTTTTCCCGGCTCGATCCTCAGGATCTCAGCGAAGCGCTAAGCACAATAGAGATTATTTCCCGCTAGTGCGACAAACGAGGTGAGTCAATTAGCAACAATATTCGACTCACCGCATGAGTCGAATATTGGCTTTTTAGCCCCACGAACCTAATGTGCCTTTTTAACTACAAGATACGCAGGAAGATGTTGCGTTAAATATAATCCGATATATCAAGCTCAGAAATAAAGCACCTCACGCAATCTGCTGCGCATAAATAAGGTCTAACGATTACCGCTGTCTCTTTAAGGAAGAAACGATGATACAACAGGAAAAACATCTTCAGCGCCCCTCAGCCGCCGTGCTCTACGCCGATGAACTCGCGCGGCTGCAACAGAATGACCCTTTCCCCTGCCCGCCCGGCTGGCAGTTAAGCCTGCCTGCGGCGCGCGCGTTTATCCTCGGCGATAGCGCTCGCGACATCAGCCGTAAAGTGGTTATCAGCCCCGCCGCCGTCGAGCGGATGCTGGTCACGCTGGCGACCGGACGCGGCCTGATGCTGGTCGGTGAGCCGGGCACGGCAAAATCGCTGCTCTCAGAGCTGCTGGCCACCGCCGTCTGCGGCGATGCCGGGCTCACCATTCAGGGCGGCGCGTCGATTACCGAAGATCAAATCAAGTACGCCTGGAACTATGCGCTGTTGATCAACCAGGGACCCTCGACCCAGGCGCTGGTGCCCGCACCGCTGTATCAAGGCATGCGCGACGGGAAAATCGTCCGCTTCGAAGAGATAACCCGCACGCCGCTGGAGGTTCAGGACTGCCTGCTGGGGATGCTTTCCGACCGGGTAATGGCGATCCCGGAGCTGAGCGGTGAGGATAGCCTGCTCTATGCCCGCGCCGGGTTTAATATCATTGCGACCGCCAATACCCGCGATCGCGGGGTCAACGAAATGAGCGCGGCGCTTAAACGTCGCTTCGACTTCGAAACCGTCTTTCCAATCATGGATTTTCAGCAGGAGCTGGAGCTGGTGGCTAACGCGTCGGCGCGCCTGCTGGCGCTTAGCGGCATTCCGCATAAAGTGCCCGATGCCGTACTGGAACTGCTGGTCCAGACCTTCCGCGATCTGCGCGCCGAGGGCGGAAAGAAAACCTCAATGGATACTCTCAACGCGATTATGTCCACCGCCGAAGCGGTTAACGTCGCCCACGCCGTCGGCGTACGTGCCTGGTTTCTGGCCGCTCGCGCCGGAGAGCCCGCCGACCTGGTAGACTGCATCGCCGGTACAATCGTCAAAGATAACGAGGACGACCGCGCCCGCCTGCGCCGCTATTTTGAGCAGCGCGTCGGTACGCATAAAGAAGCCCACTGGCAGGCCTATTATCAGGCCCGCCACCGCCTGCCGTGAGGGAACACGCATGCCAGAGCAGCCGTTAATTATCGGCGTTCGACACCACAGCCCGGCCTGCGCCAGGCTGGTAAAAGAACGCATCGAACAAACGCGTCCGCGCTACGTTCTGATTGAAGGGCCGGTGGACTTTAATCAGCGCCTGGATGAGCTGTTTTTACCTCATCAATTGCCCATCGCCATCTACAGCTACTGCCAGTCTCAGGAGGGCGGCGCGGCGGGACGCGGTGCCTGGACGCCGTTTGCCGAATTCTCCCCCGAGTGGCAGGCGCTGCTGAGCGCCCGGGCGACGGGCGCGCATATTCGCTTTATCGATTTACCGGTCTGGGCGCAAAGAGAGGATGACAGCGATGCCTCTGACGCTCGCCGCGCCGATGACCAGCAGCGCCTGTTTGCCGCCAGCGGAATGGAGAATACTGACGCGCTGTGGGACCATCTGTTCGAAGATGAAACCCAGCGCGCCGGTCTGGAGCAGGCGCTGAAAACGTACTTTATCCAGCTGCGCGGCGATAGCAGCGGCGGGGAAAACAGCCGGCAGCGGGAAGCCTGGATGGCCCGCTGGGTGGCATGGGCCATGCAGCAAAATGACGGCCCGGTCGTGGTGGTCTGCGGCGGCTGGCACGCCCCGGCGCTGGCAGCCCTGTGGCGGAATTGCCGGGCGCCAGCGCAGGAACCTGAATCCCCGCCACCACCGACGCCCGACGCCGTCACCGGCTGCTACCTCACCCCCTACAGCGAAAAGCGGCTGGACGTTCTGGCGGGCTATCTTTCCGGGATGCCGGCGCCGGTCTGGCAAAATTGGTGCTGGCAGTTGGGCCTGCGTCAGGCCGGGGAACGGCTGCTGAAAACTTTCCTTGCCCGCCTGCGCCAGCATCGCCTTCCCGCCTCAACGGCCGATTTCGCTGCCGCCCACCTGCGCGCAATGGCGCTGGCGCAGATACGCGGCCATACCCAGCCGCTGCGCTGCGACTGGCTTGACGCGCTGGCGGGCTCGTTAATCAAAGAAGCGCTCAATGCCCCGCTACCGTGGAGCTATCGCGGCGTGATTCATCCGCAAACCGATCCGATTCTGCTGACCATCGTGGATGCGCTGGCGGGAGCCGGTTTCGGCAAGCTCGCTCAGGGAACGCCGCTGCCGCCGCTGCCGCAGGACGTCGATCGCGAGCTGGCGCGCGTCGGGATCGCCGTACCGGCAAACCTGAACATCAATCGCTATACGCCCGAGGGATTAGCAAAAAGTCAGGTCTTACACCGGTTGGCCATCCTCGACATTCCCGGTTTCCAGCAGCAAACGGGCAGCGCGGTGACGCTTTCCGGCGATGGCGAAGAGCGCTGGCGACTGTTTCCAACCCTGGAGCAGCACGCGGTCCTGATCGAGGCCTCCCGCTACGGCGCTTCCCTGGCGGAGGCCGCGCGCCAGCGGCTGGAAGCGGCTATTCTGGCCTCCGGGGGGATCAAAAGCCTAGCCGCCAGCCTGAATCAGGCCGCGCTGGCGGGGCTCTCTACCTTCAGCCAGCAGATGCTGGAACAGCTGGCGCAGCTGATTGCCGAAGAGAGCCAGTTTGCCGAAATGGGGCCAGCGCTGGAGGTGCTTTACGCCCTCTGGCAGCAAGATGAGAGCAGCGGTATGCAAAACGCCGCGGTGCTGGAAATCACGCTTTGCGCGGCGCTTGACCGGACGCTGTGGCTTTGCGAATCCAGCGGCGTTGCCGAAGAGCAGCAGTTTCACGCCCATCTGCATAGCTGGCGCACCCTGTGCCACATCCTGCGCGATCTCCACAGCGGCAGCGTTTTACCGGGAGTTTCGCTCAGCGCCGCCCTGGCGCTGCTTGAACGGCGAATTCACGCCGCAGATGCCGCACCGCTCGACCGCGGCGCGGCGCTCGGCGCGCTGATTCGTCTTGAGCATCCCACGGCAACCGCTGAAGCAGCGCTGACCCTGCTGACGCAGCTCTCTCCGCAGCGTCTGGGAGAAGCGGTCCACGGTATGCTGGCGCTGGCGCGCCATCAGCTCGCCTGTCAGCCCGCTTTTATCGCGGGATTCAGCGCGCTGCTCGCCCGGCTGGCGGACGATGAGTTTATTCTCGCGCTGCCGGATCTGCGGGCGGCGATGGCGTGGCTGCCGCCTCGGGAACGCGGCGAGCTGGCCCGCCAGGTGCTCGATCACTATCACATGTCCATGCTACCGACCTCTGCGCTACAGGCGCCGGTTGCCTGCTCGCCGGAGCAGTTACTCTATCATCAGCAGCTGGAACAGCAGGCGCTGGCCGCGCTACGCCATTGGGGAGTACGCTAATGAACAGGTTATCCGATATTCTGACAACCCAGGAGCTCCAGCGCTGGCGGCTGATTCTGGGCGAGGCCGCCGAAAACAGCCTCGGCGGCCTCGATGAGCATGCCCGTCAGGTAGACCATGCGCTGGAGTGGCTCTACGGCCGCGATCCGGAGCGACTACGGCGAGGCGAGCGCCAGGGTGGACTGGAGGATTCCAGCCTGACGACGCCGGAATGGATCAACGCTATCCACTCGCTTTTTCCGCAGCCGGTTATCGAGCGGCTGGAGAGCGATGCGGTACTGCGCTACGGCATCGATGAGGTGGTGACCAATCTGGAAGTGCTTGAACGTATCGAGCCTTCCGAAAGCCTGCTGCGAGCGGTACTGCATACTAAACATCTGATGAATCCAGACGTGCTGAACGCCGCCCGCAAGCTGGTGCGCCAGGTGGTAGAGCAAATTATGGCCCGGCTGGCGACAGAGGTGCGCCAGGCTTTTTCCGGCGCGCGCGATCGGCGCCGCCCCTCGCGTATCCCGCTGGCGCGCAACTTCGACTTCAAAAATACCCTGCGCGCCAACCTCAAGCACTGGGACCCGCAGCGCAGCAAGCTGTACATTGAATCGCCTAAGTTTATCAGCCGTATTAAACGCCACAGCGAAAAATGGCAGCTGATTTTGCTGGTCGATCAGAGCGGTTCGATGGTGGATTCCGTTATCCATTCGGCGGTTATGGCGGCCTGCTTATGGCAGCTGCCCGGCATTCGTACGCACCTCGTGGCGTTTGATACCAGCGTGGTGGATCTCACGGACGACGTTGCCGACCCGGTAGAGCTGCTGATGAAAGTTCAGCTCGGCGGCGGGACCAATATCGCCCAGGCCGTTGAATATGCGCGACAGCTGATTGAACAACCGCAAAAAAGCGTCATCGTGCTGGTGAGCGACTTTTTCGAAGGCGGGGCGAACTCGCTACTGATTAATCAGGTCAAGCTGAGCGTGCAAAGCGGCGCTAAAGTCCTCGGGCTGGCGGCGTTAGACAGTTCGGCATCCCCCTGTTATGACCACGATATGGCCCAGGCGCTGGTTAACGTCGGGGCGCAAATCGCCGCCATGACGCCCGGCGAACTGGCCTCCTGGCTGGCGGAGAATTTACAATCATGATGCCTTTACGCCCCGAATTACTGGAACTCACCCCACAGGCGCTCATGGCGCTAAGCAACGCCGGATTCGTAAAACGCAGCCAGAAAGAGCTGGATAACGGCAATATCCCCGAGCTTGCGCAGGATGAAGACGGCACCCTGACCGCCGTATTTCACGACGGCACCCGCACCCGGCTGGCAAAAGGCCAGGCGCTCAAAGAATCCAGCTGTACCTGCGGCGCCAGCGGCATGTGTCGTCATCGCGTGATGCTGATCCTCAGCTACCAGCGCGCCAATACCGGTGATGAGCGTCCCGAAGGGGAACCGGAGAGCGGCGAACGCTGGCATCCGGGACTGTGGCAAGCGGAGCTGGCCGCTCTCCCCGAGTCCGTTCTGAAGCGGGCGCAGCAGCTGGCGGATAAAGGCGTCGCGGTGGAGCTATTCTGCCGACCTAACGAAACGCCTTCGGCAAAGCTGCCGATGAGCGATGTGCGTTTTTATTCCCGCAGCAGCATCCGTTTTGCCCGCTGCGACTGCGTCGACGGCTCGCTGTGCGAACACGTGGCGCTGGCGGTTCAGGCTTTTACCGATGCCGAAGCCCAGCAGCCTGGCTTTACGCACCTGGTCTGGCAAACGCGCAGCCGCAAGGCCGCCGCCCGCGGAGGGCCCTTTGATACCCCTGACGGCGAGGCCTGTCGACAAAGCCTCCGCCAGCTCAGCCAACTGCTGTGGCAAAGCGGCGTCAGCCAGCCGCCTATTGGCTTCGAGGCGGCGTTCACCCGGGCACAGCGCGCGGCGCAGACGGTAAACTGGCGCTGGGTCGTCGGCGCACTTGCTCAGCTTCGCGAAGGCGTCGAGGCCCTTCAGCAGCGCGCCAGCCATTACCATCCTGAACAGCTTCTCAGCCAGCTGGCAGGACTTAACGCCCGCCTTGAGAGCGCCGACAGAATGGCGCAGCTTGCCGATGCCGACCAGACGCCGCCCCTGCCGTGGCGCACCGTGGTGGGCCAGGGTATCGCCGGCGAAGCGCAGCTCGATCATTTGCGACTTATCTCCCTGGGAATGCGCAGCTGGCAGGATAATCACCGCTACGGTTTACGCATCTGGTTTAGCGACCCGGATACCGGCAGCATTATGCATCTGTCGCGCAGCTGGCCGCTGGCGGAACGGGCGCAAAGCCCGCTGTGGCAGCGCCGCCTGTTTAGCTTCCAGGCCGGCGCGCTGGCGGGCGGGCAGATAATTACTCAATCAGCGAGCCGCAACGCCAGCGGCGAACTGCTGCTGAGCGCGCGCCACCGCCTGAGCAGCAACGTTCCGCTCAGTGAAGAGGCCTGGCTTTTGCTCAGCGCGCCGCTGCGCCAGCCGGGGGTTGCGGCGCTGCATGAGTATCTGCGCCAGCGCCCTCCGGCGTGGGTGCGTCCGCTTAATCAGGTGGATAATCTGTTTATTTTGCCGGTGGATGCCTGTCTTGCCGTCGGATGGGACGCCGCCCGGCAAACGCTGGATGCGCAGGTTCTCAGCGGCGAAGGGCAAGACAACGTTTTGCAGCTGTCCCTTCCCGCCGCCGCCAGCGCGCCCTATGCCGTTGAGCGAATGGCGGCGCTGCTCAGCCAGGCGGACGATCCGGTAGTGATGGTGTCCGGGATGGTCACCTTTAGCCACGGGCAGCTTAGCCTGGAGCCGCTGGTAATGATGACTCGCACCCGCAGCTGGGCGCTGAACGCGGAACCGCTTCCCGTTGGGCCACTGCCTGCCGGCGATATCCTGCCGCCGCGGTCGCTGGCCCTGACGCTGTTGCAGCGCACCCGGGCGCTGCTGATCCAGATTATGCGCAACGGCCTGCGCTATCAGCAAAAGGGCCTTTTTCGCGAAGCGATGACGCTGAGCGACGATTTAACCAACGGCGGATTTAATCATCTCGCGCGCCTGCTCCACCAGTTGGCCGAGCGCGAAACGGCGACTTCCGAGGATACGCTCAGCGCTATCGCCCAACTCTGTATACAATTAGAGATGATGATTGATTAACAAGGAATGATAATGAAATTTAACCGCAGGATTACCGCCGCTCTGGGCGCAACGTTAATGATGGCCGCGCTCGTCGGCTGCGATAGCAACAAAGATGAGGTCAAGACGTTTCACAACACGATAAACGGCGTAGACCTGACCTACACCTATCACTACAAAGACGATGTCGTTACCCGCCAGGACGCGGAGAATACTATTCCCTATACATCACTCGGGGTGAGTAACGAAGAGCAGGCGCGCAAGATCATCGATCCTATCGGCGTGGCCTACAGCAAAATCAAAGGCGTCACCCACAGCGTCGACTATAAAGAGAGCGCCGCGCAGGAACACCTCTCCATCGACTTTAATCAGGCTAAAATCAGCGAGCTGTGTCAATTACCCGGGGCCAGCTTTACCGACTGTTCCCAAAAGTTTATTTCGCTGAGCGAGTCGGAAAAAATGTTGAAATCACAGGGTTTTAAAGAAGTGAAATAACCCAGACTGGCGCGGAGAACTCCCGGCTTACGCTACGCTTAGCCGGGCTACCCCGGTCAGGCTACAGGGCCGTACATTCGGGGAGCCCGGCTCTGGCGTTAACGCCGCAAGCCGGGGAGGCATATCAGGATTTCGCGTGTTCGCGCTCGGTCAGCCCGCGCAGGAAGTAGCGCAGAAACTGGTCGCCGCATTCGCGGAAGTTTTTATGCTCCGGAGCGCGCATCATGGCGGTGATTTCCGGCATCGAGACGCGGAATTTCTGCTGAGTGAGGATAGCGAGAATGTCATCCGTCTTCAGGGAAAAGGCAATACGCAGTTTTTTCAGCACGATATTATTATTCACCCGGCGTTCGACCGCCAGCGGCGGCGCCGACGCATCTTTACCGCGTTTGTCGTAAATCAGGCCGTTGAGAAAATTCGACAGCACGACATCCGGGCAGCGCACAAACCCCTCTTCGTCTTCTTTTTTCAGCCAGGGTACCAGCTGTTCGGCGCTGACCGGCGCATCCGCCAGCGCAAAAATACGTACCAGGCCGCTGTTATTGGTTTTCAGGGTGTAGCGCAGGCTACGGAGAATATCGTTACTGATCATATTGCCTTCATGATGAAAAATTCTGCCGCACAGTTTATCACGATTCCGCCGTTTTACAGACCAATCGCCTCTTTCAGGCTTTTCAGATAACGGCGGCTCACCGGCACCGTTTGCCCGGCTCGCATCAGCAGCTCCGCCTGGCCGTTTTCCTCAAAGCGGATCTCCTTGAGATGGGACATGTTAACCAGGTACTGGCGATGGCAGCGCAGCAGCGGCGTTCGGCTCTCGAGGGTGCGTAAGGTGAGCTCGGTAAAACCCTCCTTTCCTTCGCGGTCGGTCACGTAAATCCCGCTCATCCGGCTGCTGACGAAGGCCACGTCTTCCATCTGCAGTAGCCAGATGCGGCTGTGGCCGGTGCAGGGAATATACTTTAGCGCCTGCTGGGTATCGTCGAGGGCGGTCATATCCTGCAGGCTGCGCTCCTGGCGCAGTCGAGCCAGCGTTTTTTCCAGCCTGGCGGACTCTATTGGCTTCAGCAAATAATCAAACGCGTGCTCTTCAAAGGCTTTCACCGCGTACTCGTCAAATGCGGTGAGAAAGACGATATAGGGCCGATGCTCCGGGTCAAGCATGCCAACCATCTCCAGGCCGCTGATACGCGGCATCTGGATATCCAGAAACAGCACGTCCGGGTGCAGCTTATGTACCGCGCCAATCGCCTCTACGGCATTTCCGCATTCGCCCACAATCTCGATATCCGGCTGGGTCTCCAGCAAAATACGCAGGTTTTCACGCGCCAGCGGCTCGTCGTCGACAATTAATACTTTTAACATGCGTTTTCCTCCAGAGGCAGTCTCAGCGTGACGCGGGTAAAACATTCCGGCTCGCAGGTGACGGTGATCCCGCAATCGGCGCCGAAGCGCGCCCGCAGACGGCGATCAACCAGATTCATGCCCAGTCCGCTGGCGCTGGGTTTGTCCTGATATAACCCGGCGTTATCTTCAATATCCAGCTGCAGCCAGCGCTGGTACTGGCTGGCGCGAATGGTGATTTCCCCCACCCCAAGGTGCTGCGAAGTCCCGTGCTTAATGGCGTTTTCGACTATCGGCTGTAGGGTAAAAGCCGGCAGTTGATGCTGGGCCAACGCTTCCGGCACCAGCATGTGGATCTGTAGGTTGGCCTGAAAGCGCGCTTTCTCAATCTGCAAATAGGCGTTTACATGTTCGATCTCATCCGCCAGGGTCACGATCTCCGCTGGCCGTTTCAGGTTTTTGCGGAAAAAGGTCGACAGATACTGCACCAGTTGCCCCGCCTGGTCGCTATCGCGGCGAATCACCGCTTTCAGGGTATTCAGCGCGTTGAACAGGAAGTGCGGATTCACCTGGGCGTGCAGCAGCTTGATTTCCGACTGCGTTAGCAACGCCTTTTGCCGCTCATACTGTCCGGCCAGGATCTGCGCGGATAACAGCTGGGCAATCCCCTCCCCCAGCGTGCGGTTGATGGAGCTGAACAGGCGGTTTTTCGCTTCATAAAGTTTTATCGTGCCAATCACCCGCTGATTCTCGCCGCGCAGCGGAATAACCAGCGTGGAGCCCAGCTTACAGTTAGGATGAATCGAGCAGCGGTAGGGCACCTCGTTACCGTCGGCATAGACCACCTCGCCGGTATCGATCGCCTTTTGGGTATAGAGCGAAGAAATAGGCTTACCGGGCAGATGGTGATCGTCACCGATCCCGGTAAACGCCAGCAGCTTGTCGCGATCGGTGATCGCCACCGCGCCGATATCCAGCTCCTGGATCAGTACCTGCGCGACCTTCATGCTGTTCTCTTCGTTAAACCCCTGGCGCAGGATCCCCTCCGTCGACGCCGCCACCTTCAGCGCGGTGGCCGAGAAAGCCGAGGTATATTTTTCAAACATCGCCCGCTTATCCAGCAGGATACGCATAAACAGCGCCGCCCCGACGGTATTAGTCACCATCATGGGGGCAGCGATGCTTTGTACCAGATGCAGGGCATCTTCGAACGGGCGAGCGATCAGCAAAATGATCAACATCTGCACCATTTCAGCAAAAAAGGTAATCGCACCGGCCGTGAGCGGGCTGAAGACTTTATCCGGTCGCCCGCGTTTAACCAGAATGCTGTGCACCAGCCCGCCGAGCAGTCCTTCAACGATGGTGGAAACCATACAGCTCAGCGCGGTCATGCCGCCCAGCGAGTAGCGATGAAGGCCGCCGGTCAGTCCCACCAGGCCGCCGACCACCGGCCCGCCTAGCAGGCCGCCCATCACCGCGCCGATGGCTCGCGTATTGGCGATCGAATCTTCGATATGCAGGCCAAAGTAGGTGCCGAGGATGCAGAAAATAGAGAAGGTTACGTAGCACAAGAGCTTATGCGGCAAACGGACGGTGACCTGCATTAACGGGATGAACAGACGCGTTTTGCTCATCAGCCACGCGATGACCAAAAACACGCACATCTGCTGAAGCAGCAGCAACACCAGATCAAACTCGTACATACCCGCAGACCACACTTCATTTGAAAGCGCGTAACATACACTGCTTGCGTATAACTTTCTTTGAAGCAATACATGAAAATGATAATTCATGTTCAGGATCACACTTCTTAGCGCCTCGACGATCCGTTTTTGTACAAAAAACAGACAAAAATCTCCGCTTCGGCAAACAGCTTCTACAGTTAATAGAGGAGAACACAGCGGGAGGAGAAAATGGCGCTTTATACAATTGGCGAAGTTGCCCAGCTTTGCGATATCAATCCCGTGACGTTACGCGCCTGGCAGCGGCGCTACGGATTACTGAAACCTCAGCGTACCGACGGCGGCCACCGCCTGTTTAATGAATATGAGATAGACCGTATTCGCGAAATCAAACGCTGGATTGACTCCGGCGTGCAGGTCGGGAAAGTGAAAACGCTGCTGATGGATAATGAGCAGGAGAGGGTCGACGGCTGGTGCGATCGGCAGGAGATGCTGCTCGGCTATCTGCAAAACGGAAGTTATCATCGCCTGCGGATGTGGCTGAAGGAGCGCAACCACACCGACTCTGCGCAAACCCTGGTGAAGCACCTGATCAACCCCTTACGCCAGCGCCTGCTCAGCCCGCAGCCAACGTTGCTGGCAATGCGGGGCATCCTGGACGGCATTCTGATTAATCATATCGCCCGATGCCTGTCCTCGACGGCAAAATATCCCGGCGACCATGCGCTGATTATGGGCTGGAATGTGAACGATATCACCCGGCTATGGCTGGAGGGCTGGATAGCCAGCGAACAGGGCTGGCGGGTGGATATTCTCGCCCATTCGCTGAACCAGATCCGACCGGAGCTTTTCCCCGACAGTACGCTAATGGTCTGGTGCGGAGAGGCGCCCTGTAGCGCCCAGGTGAATCAAATGCGTCAATGGGAGCAGCAGGGCCAGATTATCTGGCTGAATCACGCGACCGCAACGTCTCCCGGAGGCGGCGCCTGAGGCGCCTGTCCGGGCTACGGGTTACCGGCAATCTGTGGCCCGGTAGCCCGGCTAAGCGCAGCGCAAGCCGGGAAGAAGCCCCAGCAATACCACATCACGGCACATTCCCCGGGTTGCGGCGTAAACGCCTTGCCCGGGCTACCGGCCCGCAGACGGTGATGAACCGTGGCCCGGCTAAGCGCAGCGCAAGCCGGGGGGCTGTCGTAGCTAAACCGCAATTAATGTTTCATTAACACCTGCGCTTCACCGTATAATCCTTGCGTTAACATCAGGAGCCTATTATGAAGCCAGCGAAAATTGCGGTTATTACTCTGTTCTTATTTATGGCCATCAGCGGCATTGGCGGCGTGATGCTGGCCGGCTATTCATTTATTGTTCGCGGCGGTGTCGGCTGATTAGCCGGGTCAGCCGTTCAAAGCCGCGATCGACGATAATTGCTGCCAGCGCCACCAGCAGCGCCCCCTGAATGACATAAGCGGTATTAAATCCGCTCAGGCCGATAACAATCGGCGTGCCGAGCGTATTCGCGCCGACGGTTGACGCAATGGTCGCCGTCCCCATATTCACGATGGTCGAGGTACGAATGCCGGCGAGCATCACCGGCGCCGCCAGCGGCAGCTCCACCTTTATCAATCTCTGCCAGCCGGTCATTCCCATCCCCTGAGCGATAGATAATACGCCGGACGGTACCGCCCCCAATCCCGCCAGCGTACCCTGTAAAACCGGCAATATGCCGTACAGCGCCAGCGCGATCAGCGCGGGCTGCCAGCCGAATCCCATCACCGGAACCGCAATCGCCAGCACCGCAACCGGTGGAAACGTCTGTCCCATCGCGGCGATCGTCTCTACCAGGGGGCGAAACTCATGGCCGGAAGGCCGGGTGACCGCAATCCCTGCCCCGACGCCCACCACCGTAGCCGCGAGGCTGGAGAGTGCCACCAGCCAACAGTGCGCCAGGGTCAGCGAAATAAAACTCTCCTGCTGATAAACCGGGCGCGGCAGCTCGGGAAACAGCGCGCTGAATAGCGGCGCGCTGTAGGACAACGCCAGCAGCAGCGCGACAAACATTGCGCTCAGCCACAGCAGCGGATCACGTAGCACCTTCACGCCGGGCCTCCTCGCGCAGCAGGTCGGCAAAATGCAACGTCCCGCAGGACTCTCCCCGCTCATCCACTACCGGCAATACCTCGCAGCGATGAGCAATAAACTGCGATAGCG
This sequence comes from Klebsiella sp. S69, assembly GCF_016516145.1. Taxonomy (NCBI): domain Bacteria; kingdom Pseudomonadati; phylum Pseudomonadota; class Gammaproteobacteria; order Enterobacterales; family Enterobacteriaceae; genus Klebsiella; species Klebsiella sp. S69. The sequence goes on from NZ_JACVUU010000010.1 coordinate 121,228, forward strand.
CCTCGCGCAGGGTCATCGCCACGTTTAACGCATCTCCCGCCAGGCGCTCATCGCGGCGCAGATAATCACTCACGCCGCGCAGCGACAGCAGGCGCACGCCCAGTTCGCTGCGGCCAAAGAAGGTCTGCACAAAGGTATTTTTTGGCTCCAGCAGCATCTGCAGCGGCTCGCCCTGCTGCACTACTTCGCCGCCGTCCATCAACACCAGATGATCCGCCAGCCGCAGCGCCTCATCGATATCGTGGGTCACCAGCACAATCGTGCGTCCCAGCAGGCGATGAATGCGGATCATCTCCTGTTGCAGAGCTTCCCGCGTCACCGGATCGAGCGCGCCAAAGGGTTCGTCCATGAGCAACACCTGCGGATTCGCCGCCAGCGCGCGCGCCACGCCGACGCGCTGCTGCTGGCCGCCGGAAAGCTGATGGGGATAACGTTCGCGCAGCACCGGCTCGAGCCCCAGCAAGGCCATCAATTCATCAACCCGCGCCTGCGTTTTTTGCCGCGACCACTTTTGCAGCTGCGGAACGGTGGCAATGTTTTGCGCCACCGTCCAGTGGGGAAACAGGCCGATGGACTGGATGGCGTAGCCCATTCTGCGGCGCAGTTCGAGCACCGGCTGCTGGCGGATATCCTGCCCGGCGAAACGGATCGTCCCGCTATCATGCTCCACCAGGCGATTGATCATCTTCAGCGTGGTCGATTTCCCCGAACCTGAGGTGCCAATCAGCACCGAAAATGCCCCCTCGCGCAGATGCAGATTGAGGTTTTTCACCGCAGGCTGTCCGGCAAAGGCTTTATTGACGCCGTCGAACTCAATCACGGACCTCTCCTTTGAGTAATGCGCCCCACAGCGCGAATAGCGCATCCACCACCACCGCCAGCGCGATGGTCGGGATCACCCCAAGCAGCACCAGATCCAGCGCGCTGCTGAGTAGGCCCTGGAAAACCAGCGCGCCAAAGCCGCCTGCGCCAATCAGCGCTGCGACGACCGCCATACCGACGGTTTGTACGCTAACCACCCGCAGGCTGCGCAACAATACGGGCAATGCCAGCGGCAGCTGTACCTGACGAAACCGCTGTCCGCCGCTCATCCCCATCGCCACCGCGCTCTCCAGCGCTTCACGCGGAACCTGCTGCAGGCCGACCGTCACCCCGCGTACCAGCGGCAACAGCGCATACAGCACCAGCGCAATCAGCGCAGGCGTAATGCCGGTTCCGGAAACGCCGAGCTGGGCAAGCGAAGGAAACTGGCGCGCCAGCCCCGCCAGCGGCGCAATAAGCAGGCCGAACAGCGCCACGGAGGGAACGGTCTGAATCACATTGAGAACCGCAAAAACCGGCGATTGCCAGCGAGGGAAGCGCCAGAGCCAAACGCCAATGGGCAGCCCAATCAGCAGCCCCGGCAGCAGGGTACCGAGCAGCAGAGTCACATGCTGCGACAGCGCATCGTCAAACACTTCCCGGCGATTGAAATACTCTTTCAGCAGAGAGAGTTCATCGAGGCTCCCCAGTCCCAGCAGCAGCGCGGGCAGCAGCCAGATTTGCGCATTGAGCAACCAGCGCCACAGGGCACGGGAAGTCAGACGGCGAACGGCATCGCTGGCGATAAGCAGACAGAGCGCCAGCGCCAGCCACAGGCCGCTGCCCGGCGAGGTACGGGCCAGCGACGAACCGTTCTGCGCCAGCTGCACCGCCGCCCCGCCGGCCCCCCAAAGCAGCGCAGGCAGCAGCAGATCCGCCAGCAGGAAGATGACCAGCAGCGGGAAGCGCCCCGGCCGCCAGCACAGCAGCGCGATGAACAGCGCCGCCCCCGCCTGCACGCCCGCCAGCCATGGCCAGACCTGCCATAGCCAGCGTCCCTCGCCGGATAACAGCCGGTTAGGCGCATAATTGATAAACGGCAGCGCCATCGCCAGCAGCAGTAATAATGCCAGCAGCAGCGCAACGCGGTTACAGCAACGAATCGTCACGCGAACTCTACTTCAGCAGCCCTTTTTGTTGCAGATAGTCGGCGGCGACTTTCTTCGCATCCAGGCCCTCTACCGCAATACTGGCGTTCAGCTTTTGCAGGGTCTTTTCATCCAGGCTGGCAAAGACCGGCTGTAGCCAGTCGGCTATCTGCGGGTATTCTTTCAGCACCGCTTCACGCACGACCGGGGCCGGGGCGTAAATTGGCTGCACGCCCTTCGGGTCGCTCAGGGTTTGCAGGCCCAGCGCGGCGACCGGGCCATCGGTGCCGTAGGCCATCGCCGCATTTACGCCGGAGGTCTGCTGCGCCGCCGCTTTAATGGTGACCGCCGTATCGCCGCCCGCCAGCGACAGCAGCTGGTTCTGTTTGAGCGTAAAGTCGTAGGCTTTTTCAAATGCCGGCAGCGCATCCGGCCGTTCAATAAATTCCGCCGAAGCGGCCAGCTTAAAGTCACCGCCCTTTTGCAGATAGCCGGCAAGGTCGCTTAACGAGGCGAGGTTATTTTTTTCCGCCAAATCCTGACGAACGGCGATGGTCCAGGTGTTGTTGGCCGGAGCCGGAGTAAGCCACACGAGCTTATTCTTTTCCGCGTCCAGCTTTTTGACTTTCTCGTAGCCCTGCTGCGCGTTTTTCCACGCCGGGTCGTTCTCCGCTTTAAAGAAGAAGGCGCCGTTACCGGTATATTCCGGATAGATATCCAGTTCACCAGCGGTTATCGCTCCGCGCACCACCGGCGTGGTGCCGAGCTGGATTTTATTGACGGTTTTCACTCCGTGGCTTTCCAGCACCTGCAAAATAATATTGCCGAGCAGCGCCCCTTCGGTATCGATTTTTGAGCCGACTTTAACCGGCTCCGCCGCCTGCAACGGCAGACTTATCAGGGCCGCCAGCGCCAGCGTGCCGGACCACATACTTGCCTTTATCATTCTCGCGTCCCTCTTTAATTTGCGCTCCATTAACAGGAGCTTAAGCAAAAAGCGTAGTTCATTTGGGGCGGAGCGGAAAAAGAAAAGGCCGATAAATCGGCCTTTGGGATAAGGAATGCGTGTTCCCGTGCGGCGGCCACAGCCTTACCCGGGCGACAAAGCGCAATTACAGCAGTTCGAACTCGCCCTGCTTCACGCGGGCGGAATCGACGCCGATAAAGACGTTGAATTTGCCCGGCTCGGCGTCGTACTTCATCTGCTGGTTCCAGAACTTCAGCGCCTCAATGTCAATCGGGAAGCTGACGGTTTGCGTCTCACCCGGCTTGAGGATCACCTTCTTAAAGCCGCGCAGCATTTTCACCGGCCGGCTCAGGGAAGCGGTGACGTCCTGCAGATAAAGCTGAATCACCGTCGCCCCTTCACGCTTGCCGGTATTGGTCACCTGCACGCTGGCGGTTACGCTACCGTCACGCTGCAGGGTCGGCGCCGACATTTTCACATCGGAAACGCTAAAGGTGGTATAGCTCAGGCCGTAGCCAAAGGGATAGAGCGGGCCGTTGGCCTCGTCAAAGTAGCGCGAGGTGTACTTGTTCGGCTTATCTGCATTGTACGGGCGACCGGTATTGAGATGGCTGTAGTAGGTTGGGATCTGCCCGACCGAACGCGGGAAGGACATCGGCAGTTTGCCCGACGGGTTGTAGTCGCCGAACAGCACGTCGGCAATGGCGTTGCCGCCTTCGGTACCGGCGAACCAGGTTTCGAGTATCGCATCGGCCTGCTGATCCTCTTTCACCAGCGCCAGCGGACGGCCGTTCATCAGCACCAGCACCAGCGGTTTACCGGTCGCTTTCAGCGCGCTAATGAGGGCGCGCTGGCTCTGCGGCAGGGTGATGTCGGTGCGACTGGAGGCTTCATGCGCCATACCCTGCGCTTCACCCACCACGGCAACCACCACGTCGGACTGCTTCGCCGCCGCCACCGCTTCATCAATCATCTCCTGCGGCGAGCGTGGATCAACCTGCACCGCTTTCTCGTACAGATTAAGGAAGTCGACGATACCTTTATCATCAGTGACGTTGGCGCCTTTGGCATAGATGATTTTGCCCTGATCGCCCAGCGCCTTTTGCATTCCGGCCAGCACGGTGACCGACTGATCGGCCACGCCCGCCGCTGACCAGCTGCCCATCATGTCGCGCTTGCTGTCGGCCAGCGCGCCGATTACCGCGATAGTGCCCGATTTTTTCAGCGGCAGCGTGTCGAGACGGTTTTTCAGCAGCACCAGGCTTTCGCGCGCCACTTCACGCGCTTCTTTACGATGCAGACGGCTTTCGGCATTGGTATCCTGCGGATCGGAATCTTTCGGCCCCAGGTGGCTATAGGGATCGTTAAACAGCCCCATATCGTATTTGACGTTCAGCACGTGGCGGGTTGCATCATCGAGCTCCGCCATCGTCACCTTGCCGGACTTCACCAGCCCGGGCAGATACTTACTGTAGTATTCATCGCTCATGCTCATGTTGATACCGGACTTCAGCGCCACGCGCACCGCGTCTTCCGGGTCCGCGGCCACGCCGTGTTTGATCAACTCCTTTATGGCCCCATGGTCGGACACGGTGATGCCTTTGAAGCCCCACTGGTCGCGCAGCACGTCCTTCAGCAGCCAGGAATCCGAGGTTGCCGGAGTACCGTTAAGCGAGTTGAGCGCGACCATTACCGCGCCGCTGCCTGCGTCCAGCCCCGCTTTATACGGCGGCATATAGTCGTTAAACAGGCGCTGCGGGCTCATATCGACGGTGTTGTACTCTTTGCCGCCTTCGACCGCGCCGTAGGCGGCAAAGTGCTTAACGCTGGTCATCACCGAGTAGCGGTCCGCCGGGCTTTTGCCCTGCATGGATTTCACCATCTCTTCCCCCATGATGGTGGTGAGATAAGTGTCTTCGCCAAAGCCTTCCGAGGCGCGGCCCCAGCGCGGGTCGCGGGAGACGTCGACCATCGGCGCCCAGGTCATGTTCAGGCCATCGTCGGCCGCTTCGTAAGCTGAAATCCGCCCGACGGTATTCACCGCATCGAGGTTGAAAGAGGAAGCCAGGCCAAGAGATATCGGAAATACCGTGCGCTGGCCGTGCAGCACGTCAAAAGCGAAAAACAGCGGGATATTCAGGCGGCTGAGCGCCATCACCTGATCCTGCATAGCGCGGATATCATGGCGGGTCACGGTGTTAAAAATCGCCCCTACCTGCCCCTCTTTTATCATTTCGCGGATGGCTTCTTTCGGGTTATCCGGACCTACGCTAATCAAGCGCAGCTGACCGATTTTTTCGTCCACCGTCATTTTCGTCAGCAGTTCGGTCACAAACGCATCCCGCGCCTGCGGCGTTAAGGGATGATTGCCGAACAATTCATCCGCCAGCGCGGGTTGCAACGCCAGGCTCACAGCGACGCCTACAGTACAAAGCCATTTCATTTTTATCCCTCATTGTTCCAGTCGGCCAGATCGGCGAAAAGATAGCAAAAATCGAAGTCTGCCATAAACATAAACGAGACGCCTGAAGAAAGCGCGCGTTGTTCTCTGATTTTTCGAAACATTGATGCATCAAATTGTCATACAAAGGGCTATTCTTATTTTTGATAATTTTGTACCGCCACAAGGAGTGGAACATGTCATCTGCAACAACTCATAACAACGCTTTTCTGGCTGAACTCGCTCGCCTGGTTGGCACCTCCCATCTGTTGACCGACCCGGCCAAAACCCAGCGCTATCGCAAAGGCTTCCGCTCCGGCCAGGGGGAAGCGCTGGCGGTGGTCTTTCCCGGCACGCTGCTGGAGCTGTGGCGCGTGCTGAACGCCTGCGTCAACGCCGATAAAATCATTCTGATGCAGGCGGCAAATACCGGCCTGACCGAAGGCTCAACGCCGAACGGCAATGATTACGATCGCGACATCGTCATTATCAGCACCCTGCGCCTGGATAAACTGCACCTGCTGGATAAAGGCGAACAGGTACTGGCTTATCCCGGCACAACGCTCTATTCGCTGGAAAAAGCGCTGAAGCCGCTGGGTCGCGAACCGCACTCCGTCATTGGCTCATCCTGCATCGGGGCATCGGTGGTCGGCGGGATCTGCAACAACTCCGGCGGCTCGCTGGTACAGCGTGGCCCGGCGTATACCGAAATGTCGCTGTACGCGCAAATTGATGAAAACGGCAAGCTGACGCTGGTGAACCACCTCGGCATCGACCTCGGCACCACGCCGGAGCAGATCCTCAGCCGCCTCGACGACGAGCGGGTTAAAGATGAAGATGTCCGCCACGATGGCCGCCACGCTCACGATCATGATTACGTCACCCGCGTGCGCGACGTGAATGCCGATTCCCCGGCGCGCTACAACGCCGACCCGGACCGCCTGTTTGAATCCTCGGGTTGCGCCGGCAAGCTGGCGGTGTTCGCCGTGCGCCTCGATACTTTCCCGGCGGAAAAACGCCAGCAGGTGTTCTACATCGGCACCAACCAGCCGGAAGTGCTGACCGAAATTCGCCGCCATATTCTCGCCGAATTCAGCCATCTGCCGGTTGCGGGCGAGTACATGCACCGCGATATTTACGACATCGCCGAGCAGTACGGGAAAGATACCTTCCTGATGATCGACAAGCTCGGCACCGATAAAATGCCGTTCTTCTTTACCATGAAGGGCCGCACCGACGCGATGCTGGAGAAAGTCTCTCTGTTTAAGCCGCACTTCACCGACCGCTTTATGCAGAAGCTGGGTCACGTCTTCCCGGCGCACCTGCCGGAGCGAATGAAAACCTGGCGCGATAAATATGAACACCATCTGCTGCTGAAAATGGCGGGCGATGGCATCGAAGAAGCCCAGGCATGGCTTGGAGAGTATTTCCAGAATGCCGAAGGGGATTTCTTCGTCTGCACCGCGGAAGAAGGCAGCAAAGCCTTCCTGCACCGCTTTGCCGCTGCGGGTGCGGCGATCCGCTATCAAGCGGTTCACGCCGATGAGGTGGAAGATATTCTGGCGCTGGATATCGCCCTGCGCCGTAACGATACCGAATGGTTTGAGCATCTTCCCGCTGATATTGACAGCCAACTGGTGCATAAGCTCTATTACGGTCACTTTATGTGTCACGTTTTCCATCAGGATTACATCGTGAAAAAAGGCGTCGATGCCCACGAACTGAAGGAGAAAATGCTGGTGCTGCTGAAGGAGCGCGGCGCTCAGTATCCCGCCGAGCATAACGTCGGCCATCTCTATGAGGCGCCGGAAAGCTTAAAACGTTTCTATCGTGAGAACGATCCAACCAACAGTATGAACCCGGGGATCGGCAAAACCAGCAAGCAAAAATACTGGGGAGAAACGCCGGATAACGCGGCAAGCCCTACCGACCCGCAATAATCCCCACGAGGGGCTGTTCAGCCGCGGGGCTTCTGTATTACGCTGCACGCCGGAGAAATCTCCTCTCCGGCAAACCCGCTTAAGGAACCCAACATGTCCGCAGTGGATAAATTACACGACGCTGACTTAGAGATCCGCGAGGCGCTGCCCGATGACGCCCACGCCATCGCCGCGCTGTACGTCTGGCACGTGCTCAATGGACGCGCCTCTTTTGAAGAGATCCCGCCGACCGTCGACGAGATGCGCAAGCGTATTAAAACCGTGCGCGATAGCGGGCTGCCGTGGCTGGTTGCCCTGTGGCGCGGAACCATCGTCGGCTACTGCTACGCCACGTTTTATCGCCCTCGCCCGGCCTACCGCTACACTCTCGAAGAGTCCATTTACGTGGAGGCGGGAATGGGCGGACGCGGCATCGGCAGCGCGCTGCTCTCCCGGTTAATAGAGAAATGCGAACAGGGACCGTGGCGACAGATGTTGGCCATTATCGGCGACGGCCACAGTAACGCCGCGTCGATTGCAATTCATAAAAAGTTCGGTTTTAGCGTGGCGGGCCAGCTGCGCAGCGTTGGTTATAAGATGGGCGACTGGCGCGACACCTTGATTATGCAGCGCCCGCTCGGCGATGGCGACTGGACGCTGCCGGAGTAACCCCTCGGGGTCGCGGGTAAGCGGTAGCCCGGACAGGCGCGCCAGCGCCGCCTCCGGGAAAATCCCCCGGCTCGCGCTGCGCTTAGCCGGGCTACGGTTCAGCGCGGTTCTGTAGCCCGGATAAGGCGTTTACGCCGTAATCCGGGGAAATGGGGGTTAATCGTTCTGCGCGGTCTGCGCGCCGCCTTTCAGCATCGCATCGGCCATCTGCGCTTCGCGCTGTTTTTTATAGCTGAGCGCGGAAGCCGGAACCGGCATCACTTTCCCGGTTTCAATCCACGTTCTCAGACGGCTGGCATCGGCAAAGTGGGTATATTTGCCAAAAGCATCCATCACCACCAGCGCTACCGGGCGCTGATTAATCACCGTACGCATAATCAGGCAGTGGCCCGCAGCATTAGTAAAACCGGTTTTGGTCAGCTGAATATTCCAGTTATCACGATAGACCAGATGATTGGTGTTACGGAACGGCAGCGTGTAGGCGGGATGGGCGAAAGTCGCCATATCTTCCTTCGTGGTGCTCAGCTGGCCAATCAGCGGATACTGCTCGCTGGCGATCAGCAGCTTAGTCAGATCGCGCGCGGTGGAAACGTTATGAATCGACAGGCCAGTGGGCTCAACGTAACGGGTGCGGGTCATTCCCAGCGCCTGCGCTTTGGCGTTCATCGCGCGAATAAAGGCGTTATAGCCGCCGGGATAATGGTGCGCCAGGCTGGCGGCGGCGCGGTTTTCCGACGACATGAGCGCCAGCAGCAGCATATTGCGGCGGCTGATTTGGCTGTTCAGGCGAACGCGTGAATAGATCCCTTTCATTTCAGGCGTCTGGCTGATATCAACGGTCAGCATCTCATCAAGCGGCAGATGGGCATCCAGCACCACCATCGCAGTCATCACCTTGGTGATCGACGCCATCGGACGAACCAGATCCGGCTGGCTGGCATAGATGATCTTTTTGCTGGCAAGGTCGACGATCATCGCGCTGCCGGACGCAATATCCGGCTGGGAAGCGGACACCGCCGCGGGGGATTTAGCCATCGCCTGGGGCGCAAAAGGCACAGCCAGCAGCAACGTCAGGCTGAGCAAAGAAACTCGAAATTTGGTCATCGTGAACATTCTGAAAAGTATTTTTGCACGTTATGAACGTACGCCGCGGCGCTGGGGATAACACCGCTGGCAAAAATCATCATACCCTGTCAGAACGCGCGCTGGCTAATAAGAATCGTGAACAAATGCTGCATTGCCGACATAAAAAACTATTTATGCCGGCAATGAGTTAATCAGAAGAGTCGATAGCCGTAGCCCCAGAGGATCACGGTGATGGCGAGCAGCACTTCCAGCACCAGCACGCCAATCGCCAGGGTCGAGCTGGCGAAACTTAGCCCCTCTTCTTTATTGATGCCAAGGAAAGTCGGGATCCCGAGATACAGCAGATAGCCGGTATAGAGCAGCGCGACGGTTCCCACCAGCGCGCACAGCCACACCAGCGGATAGAGCGCCACGATCCCGCTCAGGAATAGCGGCGTGGCGACATAGCCGGCGAAAACCATACAGCGTTTAAGGGAAGGCCGCTGCGGATAGCTTCGTGCCATCCACCAGATAACCCGCCCCATCACCGCGACCCCGGCGAGCATCACGGCATAAAACAGCACCGCCAGCGCCAGGCCGGTCATCAGCGACAGTTTTATCACCGTGCCGTCGCCGAAGTTCCAGCCCAGCTGCGTGGTGCCGATAAAGGCGCAGATAACCGGAACCGCTGCCATAACCAGCACATGATGCGTGTAGTGATGCGAAACGGTTTCGTTTTCGCTTTTAATAACGCTCATCTCTTGATTAGGATGCGAGAAGAGCCCCCAGACATGGTTCATAGCGTCCCCCTTGTCACGGCGTGGTACAGCACTGATCCAAGTATAATTCACCTTGTAGATTATTTTGTGTACAGCAAGAAAAATGCGCTTCCCCGGCATTTTTATCATCAGGGTGTATGATTAAGGGACTGACGTTTTATGGAGTTTATCTTTATATGGATATCAATAACCTGATTACCCAGTACGGCTACGCGGCGCTGGTCATTGGCAGCATGGCGGAAGGCGAAACCATCACGCTGCTCGGCGGCGTGGCGGCACATCAGGGATTATTGAAGTTCTGGCTGGTGGTTATCTCGGTCGCCCTCGGGGGAATGATTGGCGATCAATTGCTTTATTTGCTCGGCAGACGCTTTGGCGGACGCATCCTGCGCCGGTTTTCCCGGCAGAAGAAGCGGATCCAGAAAGCCCAGCGCATGATCCAGCGTCGCCCCTACCTGTTTGTCATCGGCACCCGCTTTATGTACGGCTTCCGGGTTATCGGCCCGCTGCTGATTGGCGCCAGTCGACTGCCGCCGAAGGTGTTTCTGCCGCTGAATATTCTCGGCGCGATTATCTGGGCGTTAATTTTTACCACGCTCGGCTATCTCGGCGGCGAAGCGATAGGCCCGTGGCTGCACCATCTGGACGCGCATTTGAAACACTGGATCTGGCTGATTCTGGCGGTGGTGCTGGTGGTTGCGGCGCACTGGTGGCTAAAGCGCCGCGAGGCAAAGAAGAAAGAGTGATGAGAGTGCCCGGATGGCGGCATCAACACCTTATCCGGGCGACAGATCCACAAACCATGCGATCTGCAGCCCGGCTAAGCGCAGCGCAAGACGGGGAAACCGAACTACTTCGCCGCCTGATGATACCCGCCGCCCAGCGCGGAGGTTAGCTGGATGCTGGCATCAAGCCACTGGCCGCGCAGACGCAGAGCGGTAATGCGCTCCTGCAAAGCGGGCAGCTTCGCCAGGCTGACGCGCGAACCGGAAATAATCCCGGCATTCATCCGCGCCTGCGCCAGAGCGACCATCCGCTGAGCATCCTTTTCAACCTGCTGCTGCTGCTGATTTTTCGCCATCAGCGTCTCAACCTGGCTGGCGGTTTTCGCCACCTGATTAACCGCATCGACCACCGCTTTGTTGTACTTCGCTATCGACAGGCCATTTTGCGCGCTGGCGATATCCAGATTCGCGTTCAGGCGGCCGCTATCAAAGATCGGCAGGGTCAGCCCGGCAGTGACGCCCATCTGCTGGGCTGAGTGGCGGAACAGATCGCTGAGATGCAGAGCATCCTGTTGCAGGAAGGCCATCAGGTTGATATCCGGATAAAACGCGGCTTTCGCGGCATCAATTTCGCTTAAGGAAGCTTCGATATACCAGTGGGCGACCTGCAGATCAGGACGTCGCGCCAGCAGCTCATAGCCCAGCTCATTGGGCATTTGCGCGCTGACGGCAGGCAAATCCGCCGGATGCAGATTCAGCGCCTGGCTCTGATTGTTGGTCAGCGCCATCAGCCGCGCTTCAATCTCTTTCATACTGCCGGCAACGTCGGCAAGCTGCTGATCGGTTTTACTGACGTTAATGTCGTTCTCCGCCCCTTCGGCCGAGTTGGTGATCCCACGTTGATACAGCGCAGTATCCACGGTAACGACGTTATTCTGTTCGCGCTTCATCTGCGTCAGCACGTTTTTAATGGCCGCCTCGGTCTGCCACTGCCAGTAAAGGCGGGCGACGCTGCTGGCCAGCAGTTCACGGGTCTGGGCTTCTTCAGCGACCTGGGCTTTGACTTCACCGATTCGCCCTTGTAACAGCGCGCGGTTTTTACCCCACAGATCCAGGTCCCATCCGGCGGTCAGCCCGAAGGTACCGTTGGTGTACCACGGCCCGGTATTGCCATCGGTATCGGTGGCAAACGGTCCCATCAGCCCCTCGGAAGACATTTTCTGCCGTTCAAGATCGGCGGAAAAATCCAGATTCGGTCCCAGGGTGGATTGCGACATCCGCGCCTGCGCTTCCGCCAGTTTGATGCGCTGCCCGGCAATCTGCATGTCCGGCGCATTGGCTAAGGCACGCTGAATCAGGCTATTGAGCTGAGGGTCATGATAATCCTGCCACCAGTTGCTTTGCGGCCAGCCGTTTTTCACGGCGGCGGGCAGTTCCATTGATACGTGGGATGCCGGGGTTTGCTGCTGGAGCGGATTGCCAATATCGTGCGATGGCGCGCAGCCCGCCAGCGCGATGGCCAGTGGCAGGCCAGCCAACGCGCGTTTGCTCAAAGTCAGGTTCATGAAATCGGTCAGATGATTAAATAAGGTCGGGTATATTAAGCTAATTGCATCATAGCCGTTTAGTAAAGCGTGTGCCGTAACTATTAGCAGGCTAAAAATAAACTTCTCATGGAGTGAAAATGAGTCAGAACATCTATGACGATCCCGCTTTTTTTGCCGGATACGCCACCCTCGACCGTTCAGTTAAGGGACTGGAAGGCGCGCCTGAGTGGCCAACCATACAGCAAATGCTTCCGCCGTTATCCGGTTTACGCGTCGTCGATCTTGGCTGCGGCTACGGCTGGTTTTGCCGCTGGGCCCGCGATCGGGGCGCCGCGCAGGTCGAGGGACTGGATCTCTCCAGCCGGATGCTGGAGCGTGCCCGCGAAATGACCCGCGGCGAAGGTATCCGCTACCGCTGTGAAAACCTGGAGAACCTGACCCTGCCCGCAAATAGCTGCGAGCTGGTCTATAGCTCGCTGGCGCTACACTATCTGCCCGACGTGGCGCCGCTGTTCGCTACCGTTTACCAGGCGCTGACGCCCGGCGGTACGCTGCTGTTCTCCGCCGAGCATCCCATCTATACCGCCCCGCCGCAGCAGGGCTGGCTGGAAGATGAGAACGGACAGAAGCGCTGGCCGGTGAGCCACTACCAGCAGGAGGGCGAACGTATCAGCAACTGGTTTGCCGACGGGGTGAAGAAGCAGCACCGCAAGCTGTCCACCTGGATAAACCTGCTGGTGGCCGCCGGTTTTATCATCGAGCATCTGGATGAATGGGGGCCAACGGCGGAGCTGATTGCCGCCCAGCCAGCGCTGGATGAAGAAAAAGAGCGGCCGATGATTTTTCTGCTGCGCGCGCGCAAGCCGGCGTAATACGCAAAATGGCCCGGAGGTTATCCGGGCCATATGGATGATGTTACTTTCGTGCTCAGGGCATTACTCTTTTAAGCTGCCGCCGTTAGTGGCAATCACCTCTTTATACCACCAGAAGCTCTTCTTGCGGCTGCGCGCCAGGGTGCCGTTGCCTTCATCATCGCGATCGACGTAGATAAAGCCATAGCGTTTGGACATCTCCGCTTTCGAAGCACTCACCAGATCGATAGGTCCCCAGCTGGTGTAGCCCATCACCTCAACGCCGTCCTCAATTGCCTCACGAACCTGCACCAGATGGTCGTTAAGGTAGCTGATCCGGTAATCGTCGTTGATGCTGCCGTCAGCTTCCACTTTATCTTTCGCGCCGAGACCGTTTTCCACGATAAACAGCGGCTTCTGATAGCGATCCCACAGCACGTTCAGCAGCGTGCGCAGACCGAGCGGGTCAATCTGCCAGCCCCACTCCGAACTTGCCAGATGCGGGTTTGGCACCATGCTGAGAATATTGCCGCGCGATTTTTTGTTCAGCTCTTCGTCGGCGGTCACGCAGCCGGTCATATAGTAGCTAAAAGAGATAAAATCGACGGTCTCTTTCAGGGCTTCGCGATCGGCATCGGTGATCTTAAGGCTAATGCCGTTGTCGCGGAAATAGCGCAGCATATAGCCCGGATAAGCGCCGCGGCACTGGACATCGCCAAAGAACTGCCAGCTGCGGTTCTGCTGCAGCGTTTCAAAAATATCGTCCGGTTTGCAGCTCAGCGGATACATCAGGCCGCCGAGCAGCATATTGCCGATTTTGCCCTCAGGCACGATGTCATGGCAGGCTTTAACCGCCAGCGCGCTCGCCACCAGCTGATGGTGAATGGCCTGGTAAACGTCCGCTTTGCTGCTGTCAGCCGGCAGACCAACGCCGGTCATCGGCGCGTGCAGGGACATATTGATTTCATTGAAGGTCAGCCACAGCTTGACCTTCGTCTTGTAGCGCTCAAACACCGTACGGGCATAGCGTTCGAAGAAGCCAATCACTTTGCGATTGCCCCAGCCGCCGTAGTTTTTCACCAGCGCCCACGGCATCTCATAGTGCGACAGCGTCACCAGCGGAGTGATATTATGCTTCGCCATTTCGTCAAACAACTTGTCGTAAAAGGCCAGTCCGGCTTCGTTGGGCTGCGTTTCGTCGCCCTCAGGGAAAATACGCGCCCAGGCAATCGATACGCGCAGGCAGTTAAAACCCATTTCGGCAAAGAGGCTGATATCTTCCGGGTAACGATGATAGAAATCGATGGCGACGTCTTTTATGCCGCTATCGCCAGGTACGCGTTCTACCACATCGCCAAATACGCCGCGCGGTTGGACGTCAGAAGTGGTTAATCCTTTCCCCTCTTCCAGATAAGCGCCTTCGACCTGGTTTGCCGCGGTCGCGCCGCCCCATAAAAACGCCTGTGGGAATGTCTTCATTCATCTCTCTCCTGTGATTAACGGCTTACGGACAACAGCGGCTGACCGGCATCCACCGCGCTGGCGGAAACAATGTCGAGAGCACGGTAATCGTCGCTGTTGCTGATAATAATGGGCGTCGCCAGATCGTAACCGGCGTTCAGAATCGCCTGACGGTCAAACTCCAGCAGCAGATCGCCCGCTTTAATTTTGTCGCCCTCTTTAACATGGGCGGTGAACGGCGCGCCATCGAGCTTGACGGTGTCGATACCCACATGGATAAGCAGTTCAATTCCGCTATCGCTCAGCAGGCCGATAGCATGTTTCGTCTGGAAAATCGAGGCGACTTCCCCCGAGAACGGCGCAATAACTTTGCCTACTGAAGGGATAATCGCCACACCCTGGCCAAGTAAACCGCTGGCGAAGGTGCTATCTGGAACCTGATCGAGCGCCAGCACGCTGCCGGTCATCGGCGCCAGAATATCGTTTTCCGAGGCCGGGGCCACGACAACGGCCGCCTGTTCGGCGGCGCTGCGCGGCAGCCCGGCGACTAACGTGAGCACGCAGGCGATGATTAATGCGCTAATCGTTCCCAGCGCGCCGCCCCACACCGTGGCGTCAATGCCCTGCGGCGGGATCATCTGCGCCAGGGTGAAAATATTACCGAAACCGAAAGAATAAACGTGGCTGTCGCTGAAGCCGACAATCGCGCCGCCGATAGCGCCAGCGACGCAGCCGAAGATAAAGGGACGGCGGAGCGGCAAATTCAGCCCATAAATCGCCGGCTCGGTCACGCCGAAGATCCCGGCGGATACCGCCGAGCCCGCCAGCACTTTTTGCCGGGCATCGCGAGTGCGCAGGAAAATCCCCAGCGCGGCGCCAACCTGACCCATTACCGCCGGCAACAGCATCGGCATCATCGAATCATGGCCAAGCACGGTAAGGTTGTTAATCATCAACGGTATCAGGCCCCAGTGTAAACCGAAGATGACGCACACCTGCCACAGCGCGCCCATCGCCGCCCCGGCAAGCCAGGGCGCAACCTGATAGATAAGCAGATAGCCATTGGCCAGCTGCTGGCTCAGCCAGGTCGCAACCGGGCCGATAATCAGAAACGTGAGCGGGACAACCACGGCCAGGCAAATCGCCGGGGTAAAGAAGTTCTTCATCGACGAGGGCAGTATTGCGTTGCTTCGCCGCTCAATCCAGCAGCTCACCCACGAGGCGAGGATAATCGGGATGACCGACGAGCTGTAATTGATAAAGGTCACCGGAATGCCAAGGAAATATTCCGCCGCGGCGTCAGGCGCCATACTGGCTTCGAAAGATTGAATCATCAGCGGATGAGTTAACGCGCCGCCGATCACCATCGTAATAAAGGCGTTACCGCCAAATTTCTTGCCGGCGGTGTAGCCGAGAAATAACGGGAAAAAGAAGAACAGCGCATCGCTGGCGGCAAACCAGATTTTATAGGTCGCCTGTTGCGTCGTTAACCAGCCGCAAACGACAGCCAGCGCCAGCAGTCCTTTGAGGATCCCCGAGGCCGCCAGGACGCCGATAAACGGGGTAAAAATACCGGAAACCACGTCGATAATCTGGCCGATAATCGACACTTTTTCGCCCTTCACCGCAACCGGCTCACTGTCGTCCGTCAGGCCGGCTTCGCTGCGCACCGCCAGCCAGACATCATGTACGTGGTTACCGATGACCACCTGAAACTGGCCGCCGCTTTCCACCACCATGATGACGCCAGGATTCGCCTTCAGTCCTTCGGCATCCGCCTTCTTGCTATCTTTAAGCTTAAAACGCAGCCGCGTTGCGCAGTGAACCAGACTCACAATATTCTCTTTGCCGCCTACCCGGCTAAGAATATCCTGCGCGAGTGCTTTATATTCCATGCTGTTTTTCCTTACTTCCGCTGCCCGCAGGCATCGTTAACTGAGTATTAAAAATAAAAAAACCCGAGAACAACGCCGTGTAAGCGTTGCGCTCAGGTTTTGCCTGCATAATGCAGTAACAATCCAGTTGTAGAGTGGGAGCCTGGCGCCAGGCCCGATCGGCGCTTAGCGTCCCTCTTTTCTCACCCGTTCAATATGAATGGCGAGAAACATAATTTCTTCCGTCGTCAGCGGCCGCTGGTAGCTCTTTTGCAGGTGCCGGGCGACGGTTTCCGCACACTTCCACGCTTTTGGGTAGTTATCCTTTACCGCGCTGTGCAGCGTCACATCATCATCTTCGACCACCGTTCGCGTCAGCATACGCTGGGCGAAAAACTTAAGATGCGTAACGAAACGCTGGTAGCTCAGCGACTCTTCGTCGTAGTTAAGGGTCAGCTGATATTTCACCAGCTGCAGAATCTCCTGCATGACCCGGGTAACGTGCATCACCTCCGGCATTTCGCTGTTGAGCTGCGCCGTCACCAGATGCAGGGCAATAAAACCCGCCTCATCTTCGGCCAGTTCAACGCCAAGCCGTTTGGCGATAATCGCCCGCGCTTCCTGCCCTAACTCAAACTCCTTCGGATACAGCCGTTTTATTTCCCACAGCAGCACATTACGAATGGCGAGGCCCTTCTTCTGCCGCTCGATCGCAAAGTGGCAGTGATCGGTCAGGGTAATGTACAAGCTGTCCTGTAACTTACCGAGACGACCGCGCGCCAGATCGATAATCCGATCGCAGGTGGTCATCACTTCTAACGGTATCTGACTGAGTAATTCGCCTAAACGACCAATCAGTTCATCGCTCTGCAGCGCGAAGACTTTTTCAATTTTACTTTCATCAAGAGAGTCACCAACGCGTTTTTGGAAGGCAAGTCCTCGGCCCATGACCACCTGTTCGCGCTGCTGCTCATCGACAACCACCACTACATTATTATTAAGTACTTTGGCGATTTGCATATGAACCCCAAAAACAAAAAAACCTGACCCCGACAGATGCCAGGAAATCAGGTTTTGCCTGCCGGAGCAGTAACAATCGGTAGTGAGTATTTCACTGTCCGCCGGGTAATCTCAATGGGACAAGCAAAAAAATGTGATGCAGGTCAGATAGTTTAGCTACGCCAGTCGTTAATCGTGCGCGCAATACTGGTTGAATCCTGTAGAGTGCGCACCGCGCTGAACAGATCAGAAGCTTCGAGGTATTCTTTACGCAAATAGCTCAACCACTGTTTGATACGCGCGACGTGATAAAGGCCGGTATCGCCCTGCTTTTCCAGACGGGTATATTTTTGCAGCAGCCCGACGACCTGGGGCCAGGGCATACGCGGTTCGTTATATTTTATTACCCGGCTTAAGTTCGGCACGTTCAGCGCGCCGCGGCCAATCATTACCGAGTCGCAGCCAGTCGCGGCCAGGCAATCCTGAGCGCTTTGCCAGTCCCAGATTTCACCGTTGGCCACCACCGGGATAGTCAGGCGCTGACGGATTTCGCCAATAGCCTGCCAGTCAATGCGCTCCGCTTTATAGCCATCCTCTTTGGTGCGGCCGTGAACCACCAGCTCGCTGGCCCCCGCCTGCTGGACCGCATCGGCTATTTCAAATCGCCGTTCGCCGCTGTCCCAGCCAAGCCGAACTTTTACCGTGACCGGTAGTTCGTCGGGAACCGCCTCGCGCATCGCTTTCGCGCCGCGATAGATAAGCTCAGGATCTTTGAGCAGCGTTGCCCCGCCGCCGCTGCCGTTCACCAGCTTTGACGGGCAGCCGCAGTTCAGGTCAACCCCCCAGGAACCGAGTTCGACCGCGCGAGCGGCGTTTTCCGCCAGCCACTGCGGATACTGCCCGAGCAGCTGCACGCGCACGCGGGTGCCGGAGGGCGTCAGGCTGTTGTTATGCAGTTCCGGGCACAGTTTGTAGAACGATTTTACCGGCAGGAGCTGATCCACCACGCGCAAGAACTCGGTGATGCAGAGATCGTAATCATTGACTTCGGTCAGCAGCTCGCGCACCAGCGAATCGAGCACGCCTTCCATCGGCGCCAGTAGTACACGCATATTGTTTATCATTGCCCGAAAAAAAGAGGCGCTATGGTAGCGCCTCTGGATGCGGGTTGAAAGGGGTGAATATCGGTTTTACCGGCGGCGCTGCTGCTTCCCGGCTTGCGCTGCGCTTAGCCGGGCGACAAGGTCGCCTCTGTCTGCGGGCCGGGAAATGTACGGCCGCTTAACGTGGTTGCAGGCAGTTATCCTCTTTCCAGCCGTACAGCCACTCAATGCCGCGATAAAACTCGCTCTGGGTTTTGCCTTTCCACAGCAGATTGCGCACCTGGCGCTCAACCCCGGCAGCGTGATAGACCCGCCCCATTTCACGCGTCGACCAGACGATCCGCGCGGTACGCGGAATACGCACCGATTCATACAGCGCGAAAGCGCGGGCGGCGTCGCCGTCGCACTGGGCCAGCGCTTTACCCAGGGTCACCGCATCTTCCAGCGCCATACAGGCCCCCTGCGCCATATACTGCGCCACCGGATGCGCGGCATCGCCGACCAGCGTAATACGATCGTTGCCCCATTTTTCTACCGGCTCGCGATCGGCTGTGGACCAGCGGCGCCAGGAGGTCGGTTTATCGAGCATCTGCCGGGGACGCGGGTGGATACCTTTAAAGTAGGAGAGCACCTCTTCTTTACTGCCGTCGCGCACGCCCCACTCTTCCTGCTGCCGACTATGAAAGGTCACCACCAGGTTGTACTGCTTACCGCCGCGCAGCGGATAATGCACCAGGTGGCAGTGCGGACCCGCCCACAGCACCGGCGCATTGATGCGTAAATCGTCCGGCATATCGGCGGCATCGACGACCGCGCGATAGACCACGTGGCCGGTTACCCGCGGCGAATCGCCCAGCAGGCTTTGGCGCACCACCGATTTACCGCCGTCGCAGCCGATCAGAATATCCGCCGTCCAGCTATTGCCTTTATCATCAAACACCGTCACGTCATCGGCGGTCTGGCGGATATCCACTACCTGCGTCGAAGTACGATACTCGACGGCCGGATGGGTCAGCGCCGCCTCCCAGACGGTGGCGTGGATATCCACCCGGTGGATCACCGCATACGGCCCGCCAAAATGGTCGCGGAACGCCTGTCCTGTCTCAATGTGCACGACCTCTTCGCCGTTTACCGCATCCATCATGGTGATATGGTCGGTAAAGACCGCCCGCTGACGGGCGACTTCGCCGACGCCGAGGCTGTCCAGCGCCGAGAACGCGTTTGGGCCAAGCTGGATCCCGGCGCCAATTTCGCCGATTTCATGCGCCTTTTCCAGCAGCATCACCTTGATACCCTGGCGCGCCAGCGAAAGCGCCGTGGCTGCCCCGCCAATACCGCCGCCGACAATGATTGCTCGCATCACTTTTGCCATGTTGCCTCCTAAGCCGGGATCTTATCTTGTTGGTTTTCCGGCGCGGCGGCGATAAACGCCGGCAGCCGGGTACAGGCGTCATAAACCGCCTGGCAGCGTGGATAGTGGCTGAGATCGCAGCCCATCCTCAGCGCGTTGGCCCACTGCGGCACCAGACAGCAGTCCGCCAGGGTGGGGGCATCGCCCACGCAAAAATCGCCGGATTTCGCGTGGCGCAATAGCTGTTCAACGGCGCTGAACCCCTGCTGGATCCAGTGCGCATACCAGCGTTTTTTCTCCTCTTCGCTCACCTTAAGCTCGTCGCCAAGGTAGCGTAAAACGCGCATGTTATTAATGGGATGAATATCGCAGGCGATGGCGTATACGATCTCCAGCACCCGCATGCGCGCGCTGTCTTCCTCAGGCAGCAGCAGCGGCTGCGGATAGTGCCGATCCAGCCAGTCCGCTATCGCCAGCGACTGGCCGAGAGATTCACCTTCGTCGGTAATGAGCGTCGGCACCAGGCCGACCGGGTTCAGCCGCCGGTACTCCAGCGCATTCTGCTGGCCGATGCGGATATTGACGCCCACGCTCTGGTAGTCGATGCCTTTCAGCGCCAGCGCGATGCGCACGCGGTAAGAGGCAGAGCTATTAAAAAAACTGTACAGCTTCATCATTCACCTCACACCACGCGCACGGCGATTGGCGTCAGTCCATCTACGTTGCCGGTGATAACATCGCCTTTCACCACCGCGCCAACGCCTTCTGGAGTCCCGGTAAAAATCAGGTCACCGGGCTGCAGCTCAAAGAAGCCGGAAAGATAGCTGATAGTTTCATTAACCGACCAGATCAGGTGGCGAATATCGCTGCGCTGATGATCTTCCCCATTCACCTGCAGCCAAATTCCCGCCTCGTTGACGTCAACCGTATCTGCTTTGTGCAGCGGCGCTATCGGCGCGGAGAGATCGAAGGCTTTGCCGATTTCCCAGGGACGGCCCATCTGGCGCATCTCCATCTGGCGATCGCGGCGGGTCATATCCAGACCGGTGGCATAGCCCCAGATATACTCATGGGCCTGCTCCAGCGGGATATCGCTTCCCCGTTTGCCAATCGCCACCACCAGCTCAATTTCATAGTGATAGTTGTCGGTTTGCGCGGGATACGGCAGGTTCAGCGTCTCTCCCGCAGCGACGGGCACCACCGCATCGGCAGGCTTGCAGAAGAAAAACGGTGGTTCGCGATCCGGATCAAAGCCCATTTCACGCGCGTGAGCGGCGTAGTTGCGGCCCACGCAGTAAACGCGGCGTACCGGAAACTGCTCATCGCTGCCGACAACCGGAACGCTAATTGGGGCCTGGGGAGCAAAAACGTATTGAGTCATGATGGAGTCCTTATTCGTATTTTTTAATAACGCGCTTCGCGGAACAGGCCGAGCGCTTCCTGCACGGGACGGTCCGAAAAGCTGAATAACACGGTATCTTCGGCGGAGATAAAAGAGACGGCGTGCCAGGTGGGCACCACGAAGATATCCTTTGCCTGGAAAGAAAATGTCTGCTCGCCGATAGTCACCTGGCCGCTGCCCTCTACCACGTGATAGATGGAGCTATCGGTGGTTTTTGCCGCTCGCGAGGTAAACCCTTTCGGCAGCAGCTGGAGAAAGGCGCCCATCGATGGCATCGGGTAGCCACCGGTGACCGGGTTGACGTAACGCATCTTATAGCCGTCCCACTCGTCGGCATCCCCCATACGCGTCAGATCGTGCAGCGCTTCGCGGCTGCGGTCGTAGCGATAGTTAAAGATGGGCGAAGAGTTACCGACCTGATGGCGCAGCGGCAGCATATTGGCGGCGTAGCGCGGCAGATAATCCCCCTCTTTGCGGGTCACCGGCTGCTGATCCTCCGGATAGTCTTCCGCGAAACCACAGCCCAGATAGTTCACCAGCGGCAGATCGAGGCCATCCACCCAGACAACCGGCTCATTGCCCTGGTTGCCGTGGTCGTGCCAGCGCCACTGCGGCGTCAGAATAAAGTCACCGGCCCGCATTTGCGTGCGTTCGCCATCGACGGCGGTAAATGCCCCTTCACCTTCAACCACAAAGCGCAGCGCCGACTGGTTATGACGGTGGCTCGGCGCCACTTCTCCGGGCATGATCAGCTGTAAACCGGCATACAGCGATGAAGTAATCGATGACTGTCCGCGCAGCGCCGGGTTCTCCAGCACCAGTACGCGGCGTATCGCCTCTTTCGCGCCAATCAGCTCGCCGCTTTTCAGCAGCAGCGGACGAATCTCCTGATAGTTCCAGTAAGCCGGCGCACAGGTAGGGTTCGGCGTTTTCGGGACCAGATGGTGCAGCGATTCCCAAAGCGGCGTCAGGTTTTGCCCGGAAATATGCTGATAGTAGTTCTGACGATCGTTGTTGATTTCCATGGAAGATTGGGACATGAGCATTCTCCTTATTTATTCACGATGCCCGCAGAAGGCAGCGCGGCAGGTACAGATGTTGGGTTGCGAACGGCAAGCGTCAGCAGGACAAGCATCACGGCGCTAACCACAGCCGGTACTGCGATAACAAAAAACAGGGTGTCAAAAGAGAAATTCATCGCCATCATCACGCCGCCGGAGAGCGAACCAACAATGGCTCCGCAGCGGCCAATCGCGTTTGACCAGCTCACGCCGGTCGCGCGGCTTTGGGTGGGATACAGCGTCGCGGTCAGAGCATTCAGCCCCACCTGCGAGCCGCTGATGCCGATACCGGTGCCGAAAATCGCCAGCGCCATGAGCCACAGACCGTTCTCGCTCAGGCCAATCATGACGATACAGACCGACCCCAGGGCGTAACTCAGCGCCAGCACCCGGAAAGGGTTGAAACGGTCCATCAGCACACCGAGCAGCAGTGCGCCAAAGGTCCCGCCAATCTGGAAGGCCGCGGTCACCCAGGAAGCATGCTGTAAATCAATTCCACGATGGTTAAGCAGCGTCGGCATCCAGCTGGAGAGGAGATAGATAATCAGCAGGCTCATAAAGAACACGACCCACAACATCAAGGTGATGGGCAGCTGACGCCCGGCAAATAGCTGGCGGATGCTGCCTTTCGCGCCGGCGGCAGGCTCATCAAGCCAGAAATGGGTATCGGTATAGCGTTCGCCGGTTATCGCGCCAACGGTTTTGGCAATCATCGCTTGTGGCAGCTGACGACGGATCTGCCAGCGCGGAGATTCGGGAAGCAGCGGGATTAGCGCCGCCGCCAGCATCAGCGGTAGCACGCCCCCCAGCACCAGGATACCGGGCCAGCCAATCAGCGGCACCAGCTGCGCGCTGACCACGCCGCCGAATGCCGAGCCGAGGGTGAATCCACAGAACATCAGGGTCACCAGCGCTCCGCGCCGCCGGGCAGGCAGATATTCCGAAGTCATCGTAATGGTGTTAGGCATCGCGCCGCCCAATCCCAGCCCCGTCAGGAAGCGCAGGATCACCAGCGTCTCCAGGTCAGGGGAAAACGCGGAAAGCAGGCTAAACAGGCCGAATAGCGCGACGCAGAACTCGATGACCCGTTTACGGCCAAAGCGGTCGGAGAGCGGACCGCAGAGCAGCGCCCCGGCGGTTAAGCCCAGCAATCCTGCGCCAAATAACGGCGCGAGATCGCCTGCGGTTAATTGCCAGTGGTGACGAATATCCGGGGCGATAAAACCAATTGCCGCAGTATCGAAACCGTCGAGCATGACCACCAGGAAACAGCAGATAATCACGCGCCACTGCCGGGCGCCGACCGGCGCGGCATTAAGCAGTTTCTGTAGTTCGAGTCGTTGAGTCATCGTTATGCCTCAGTGCAGGTAGGGGAAGATGTTGTATTTATTTCTTTTATGTTGCGAGTTTGTAACCCAAGCAATGAAATGTACAATGGTATTTCGGGCATAGACATAACCTGGAGGTTATCGCTGATGGCAGGCTGGACGCAGAAACTGAAGCTGCACCATTTACAGATGCTGGTCGCGCTGGGGGAACAAGGCAACCTCACGCAAGTGGCTAAAATGATGAATATTACTCAGCCGGCGCTCTCCAAATGGCTGAGCCAGTTTGAAGATGAAGTCGGCATGCCCCTGTTTGAACGTCACAGCAAAGGCCTGCGCCCGACAGAAGGCGGAAAGCTGCTGCTTCAACACGCCCAGCGGCTGATTAACGATATGTCGCGTTCGCAGTATGAAATCGAGCGTTTCAAACAGGGCGGACAGGTGGGGAGTCTGATGATCGGCTGTTCACCGGTGGCCACCGACTGCGTTTCGCAGGCGATCCTCGAACTGCTTAAAGAGATGCCGACCCTGCATCTTAATATCGAAGAGAAAGTCATGACGCCGCTGCTTAACGATCTGCTCGCCGGGGTGATTGATGTCGTGGTCGGGCGAGTCGGCGGGCGGGCGCTGGAGCTGCCGCTGAGCTACCGGGTGCTCTACACCGAGCCGGTCTGCTTTGTCGCCCGCCCCGATCATCCTCTGGCGCAAAAATCGCAGTTAAGCTGGGCTGACCTCTCTCCGTGGCGCTGGATTGTCTGGCCCACCGGCACACCGATTCGCCTGAGCATCGACAACGCGCTGGTGGATAACGGCGTCATGCTGCCGGAGAACACCATTGAGTCCGCCTCGATGAACGTCACCAGCAACCTGTTACAGAGTAGCGATATGGTGTCGATACTCTCACTGCGCCTGGCGCAGCGCTATGCGGCCCAGCACCAGCTGGCGATTCTTAATTTGCCGCGCATTGAACAAAAAGGTAGCGTTGGGGTTTTCTGGCGAATAAGTGAAGCGCCGTCGCTGGCGTTGAGCCGATTTCTGCACTGTCTGTCGCTGCAATCGACACACTGATAGCCGTCCGTTTTGCTGTTCCCCGTCTCTATTGCAGGTATGCGTAGAATTCATGATGTGATCGGTAGCACATTTTTGGCTTTAATTGTATGATGAATGCGGTTCATCAAGGGTTATTACCATGAGTAAATCACTGATTATTGTCTGGCAGTATGTGCGCGCTTTCGTGCTGATCTACGCCTGCTTGTATGCGGGCATTTTTCTCTCTTCACTCCTGCCGATCGCCATTCCCGGCAGTATTATTGGCATGCTGATTTTGTTCTTTCTCCTGGCGCTGCAGATCCTGCCGCCGCAGTGGGTTAACCCCGGCTGCAATATCCTGATTCGCTATATGGCGCTGCTGTTTGTGCCTATCGGCGTGGGCGTTATGCAGTATTGGGATTTACTCCGTGCGCAGTTTGGCCCGGTAGTGGTTTCCTGCGCGATAAGCACGCTGGTGGTTTTTTTAGTAGTCAGCTGGAGCTCACACCTGGTTCACGGCGAGCGCAAAGTGGTTGGTCAAAAAGGAAGTGAAAAATGATCCATGAAATCTGGTGGTCGCTGCCGCTAACCCTTATCGTCTTTTTCCTCGCCCGCATGCTGGCGGCGCGATTCAAGTTTCCGCTGCTTAATCCGTTACTGGTGGCCATGGTGGTGCTGATCCCCTTTTTGTTGATCACCGGCATCTCCTACGAGCGCTATTTTCAGGGCAGCAAAATTCTTAACGATCTGCTGCAGCCGGCGGTGGTTGCGCTGGCCTTTCCTTTATATGAGCAGCTACACCAAATCCGCGCTCGCTGGAAATCAATCATCACTATCTGCTTTATCGGCAGCGTGGTGGCGATGGTCACCGGTACCACCGTTGCCTTACTGATGGGCGCAACGCCGCAGATTGCCGCCTCTATTCTGCCGAAATCGGTCACGACCCCGATTGCGATGGCGG
Source organism: Klebsiella sp. S69 (assembly GCF_016516145.1). Lineage (NCBI taxonomy): Bacteria > Pseudomonadati > Pseudomonadota > Gammaproteobacteria > Enterobacterales > Enterobacteriaceae > Klebsiella > Klebsiella sp. S69. Next base: position 146,705 of record NZ_JACVUU010000010.1, read on the forward strand.
TGAGCAGCAGCATTGGCGGCATTCCGGCGATCAGCGCGGTATGCGTTATTTTTGTCGGCATTCTCGGCGCGGTCTTCGGCCATACGCTGTTGAATGTGATGCGCATTCGTACCAAAGCTTCGCGCGGCTTATCGATGGGTACCGCCTCACACGCACTGGGTACCGCCCGTTGCGCTGAACTCGACTATCAGGAGGGCGCGTTCAGTTCGCTGGCGCTGGTACTTTGCGGGATTATTACCTCGCTGGTTGCCCCGTTTTTGTTTCCGCTGATCCTGGCAATAGCCGGATAGTTGTGATTTGAATCACAATTTAAAATGCAACGAGATAGAATTACATTAACAATGAGATGTTAATCACATATGTCGGCTATAAGCACCCGTACACTAGATTCCCATTACATTGTTATGAGGCAACGCCATGCACCCACGTTTTCAAGCTGTTCTTCCCCAACTGGCGGCGGACCTGCAAGCGGCCATCGCCCCGATGCTGGCCGACCCGCATTTTCCGGCCCTGCTCAATGCAGATCAGGTCGCTGCGCTGCAAAGCGCGACGGGGCTGGACGAAGACGCGCTGGCCTTTGCTCTGCTGCCGCTGGCGGCGGCCTGTGCGCGTACCGACCTCTCCCACTTTAACGTCGGCGCCATTGCCCGCGGCATCAGCGGTACCTGGTACTTCGGCGGCAATATGGAATTCCTCGGCGCCACCATGCAGCAGACCGTGCACGCTGAGCAAAGCGCCATCAGCCATGCCTGGCTGCGCGGCGAAAAATCCCTGCTGGCGATTACCGTGAACTACACCCCCTGCGGCCACTGTCGTCAGTTTATGAACGAACTGAACAGCGGACTGGCGCTGCGCATCCATCTTCCGGGCCGCGAAGCCCATTCGCTGCAACACTATTTACCGGACGCTTTCGGCCCGAAAGATCTGAATATCAAAACCCTGCTGATGGATGAACAGAACCACGGCTTCCCGCTCAGCGGCGATGCGCTGGCCCAGGCGGCGATTCAGGCAGCCAACCGCTGCCATATGCCGTACAGCCATTCGCCCTCCGGCGTCGCGCTGGAGCTGAAAGACGGGACTATTTTCACCGGTAGCTATGCAGAAAACGCCGCCTATAACCCGACGCTGCCGCCGCTGCAGGGCGCGCTGAATCTGCTGAGCCTCAATGGTTACGATTACCCGGATATCCAGCGCGCTGTTCTTGCCGAGAAGGCCGACGCGGCGCTCATCCAGTGGGACGCAACCGCCGCGACGCTGAAGGCGCTGGGCTGTCATAACATCGATCGCGTCCTGTTAGGTTAGTCACATTCTGCGGGCCAAACGGCCCGCATTGTTGAAAATCCCCGCAATTAAACGACGGTTTCTTGCGCTTGCCCGGCGGGTAAAGTAGCCTGAAGCTTCCCTCGTCCACTATTGAGCCCGGTTCATGTTAAAGCGTGCGTTATACAGCCTGTTAGTCCTGTTCGGCTTGCTGCTGTTAACCGTGCTGGGGCTTGACCGCTGGATGAGCTGGAAGACCTCTCCTTATATCTACGATGAGCTACAGGACCTGCCCTATCGTCAGGTCGGCGTGGTACTCGGCACCGCTAAGTACTATCGTACCGGCGTCATCAACCAATATTATCGCTACCGAATTCAGGGCGCGCTGAACGCCTACAACAGCGGTAAGGTGAACTATCTGCTGCTCAGCGGCGATAACGCGCTGCAGAGCTATAACGAACCGATGACCATGCGCCGCGATTTAATTAAAGCTGGCGTCGATCCGGCGGATATCGTGCTGGACTATGCGGGTTTCCGTACCCTTGATTCGATTGTTCGCACCCGTAAAGTCTTCGACACGAATGATTTTATTATCATTACCCAACGCTTCCACTGCGAGCGGGCGCTGTTTATTGCCCTGCATATGGGTATTCAGGCGCAGTGCTACGCGGTGCCGTCGCCGAAGGATATGTGGAGCGTGCGCCTGCGCGAGTTTGGCGCTCGTTTCGGCGCGCTGGCCGATCTCTATATTTTTAAACGCGAACCGCGATTCCTGGGTCCGCTCATCCCGATCCCCGCGCTGCAGGAAGTCCCGGACGGCGCCCAGTCCTACCCGGCGGTCACGCCGCAGCAGCTGATGGATCTGCAGAAAAAAGAGAAGTGAAGCCGCCATAAGCGAACGTGAAAACTGGCGTCTTACCGAGCGGGAATACTTTTCTGATTACGCGAGTGAATATCGGGATACTGAGGATATATACCCTACCTGATTCAGGTTGCAGGAAGGCGGCAAATTATCATTCCGAAAAAGCAAAAGGCAGACGCCTGAACTGACGCCTGCCTTCATTCACTAATCTTATTTCTTACGCGCGTACTTCAGTGAATCCAGCGCCACGGCGAAAATAATAATGGCCCCTTTGATAATGTACTGCCAGTACGGGTTGACGCCGATATAGGTCAGACCGTAGTTAATGACGGTGAAGATAATCACCCCGGTCACCACGCCGAACACGGTGCCGACGCCGCCGCTGAACGAGACTCCGCCGACCACGCACGCGGCAATCGCATCCAGTTCATACATAAAGCCGAGGTTGTTGGTCGCCGACCCGATGCGCCCGGCCTCCAGCAGCCCGCCGAACGCGTAGAACACGCCGGAGAGCGCGTAAATCATCAGCAGATTCAGCGCAACGTTCACCCCGGAGACCTTCGCTGCTTCCGGGTTGCCGCCGATAGCAAAGATGTTTTTACCAAAGCGGGTCTTGTTCCACAGGATCCACACGAAGAAAACGGCAATCAGCGCGTAGAAGGTGATATACGACAGACGGAACGAGCCCAGCGCTACGAACCCTTGGGCAAATTGCGAAAAGTGACTATCAAAGCCGGAAATCGGCGACGCGCCAACGAAGTCGTAATACAGCGAGTTAATACCGTAAACGATGATCATCGTACCGAGGGTGGTGATAAATGGCGTCACGTTCAGGTAGGCAATAATAATACCGTTGATAAGCCCAATCACCGCGCCGATCGCACAAACCAGCAGGATAACCAGCGGAATCGGCATCGTGGCCATTTCCGGGAACACTTTGTTGGCGTTGTCCACCGCCTGTAGCATTGTGGCGGCGATAACCGCCGCCAGGCCGACCTGACGCCCGGCCGAAAGGTCGGTCCCCTGAGTGACGATAAGTCCGGCAACCCCGAGCGCGATGATAATACGCACCGAGGACTGGGTCAGAATATTACTTAAATTCAGCAAACTTAAGAAAGTCGGGTCCTGGAAAATAATGATGGCCAGCAATACTAAAAGAACGACGTAAATCCCACCCTCTTTCAACCAGGTGAGAAAACTCTTTTTATTTAACGCACTCATGAGAAGCCCCTGATCTTAAAGGTGCAACGACGCAAGACGGAGAATTTCGTTTTGCGTGGTAGTTTTAGTCTCAACAATTCCGGCAACAAGACCATTGCTCATCACCAGAATACGGTCGGTAATACCCAGCAGCTCCGGCATCTCGGAGGAGATAATAATGATGCCTTTATCTTTTTTGGCCAGTTCGGCGATCAGCTGATAAATTTCGAACTTGGCGCCAACGTCAATGCCGCGCGTCGGTTCATCGAGCATCAGAATTTCCGGCTGAGTTAATAGCCAGCGACCAATAATCACTTTTTGCTGGTTACCACCGGATAACGAACCAATTTGCGTATGCTGCCCCGGAGTTTTCACGCGCATTGAATCGATGACCCATTGGGTATCGCTTTTCATGCGTGAATTATCCAGCAAGCCGACCTTATTTTTGTACTTCTTAATATTGGAGATCAGCGAGTTAAAACCGATATCCAGATACGCATAAATCCCCGTCGAGCGACGCTCTTCGGTCACCAGCGCAAAACCATGGTTGATGGCTTCATTGGCGTTATGGTTATTAATCTTCTTACCGTGCAGCTTGATTGTCCCGCCAGACTTCTCGCGAATACCAAATAACGTCTCGACGATATCGGTACGTTTCGCCCCTACCAGCCCGGCGATACCGAGGATTTCGCCTTTGTGCAGGTCGAACGAGACATCGCGGATTGACGGCTGACGCAGCGAGGTTAAATTACGCACCTCAAGAATTATCTCGCCCGGCTTATTTTCCCGGGTCGGGAAGCGCTGAGTGAGGGAACGGCCCACCATCATCGCGATAATCTTATCCATATCCAGCCCTTCCAGCGGCTGGGTGGCGATCCACTGGCCGTCGCGCAGAACGGTAATTTCATCGCATAGCTGGAAGATCTCTTCCATTTTGTGGGAAATGTAGACAATGCCGCAGCCGCGCTCTTTCAGCTTGCGGATAATGGTAAACAGATGATTGACCTCTTTTTCGGTTAACGAAGACGTCGGCTCATCCATAATCACAATTTTGGCGTTATAGGAAAATGCCTTCGCAATTTCAATCATCTGCATTTGCGATACCGATAGCGTCCCGACGCGAGCGCGTGGGTCGATATCAATATCCAGCTCGTCAAAAATCGCTTTGGTATCACCATACATTTTGTCCTGATCGACAAACATACCTTTGGTGGGATAACGCCCCAGCCACATGTTGTCCATCACCGAACGTTGCAATACCAGGTTTAATTCCTGATGAACCATTGAAATACCGTTTTCCAGGGCCTCTTTTGCCGAATGGAAATCGATCTCTTGTCCCTGAAAAAGAATACTGCCGGAATCTTTTTGATAGATCCCAAAAAGGCATTTTAATAATGTTGATTTGCCCGCACCGTTCTCCCCCATTAATGCATGAATAGAGTGGGGACGAACCTTGAGGTTCACATTATCGAGAGCCTTGACGCCAGGAAACGATTTGTTGATGTTGGTCATTTCCAACAAATATTCGCCTGACCGTTCGCTATTATTGCTGACCATAGTTATACCTGGCTGCGTGCATGCATACCCCAGCCGTCGAATTAACGACGGGCCGGGACGGATTCGGTATCAGGAATAATCGGGCGTACAGCGCGTACGCCCGCGGCTTATTAAGCTGTTACTTACCAATAAACTCGCTCAGATTATCTTTATCAACGCCCACGTACGGTACGCGGACAATCTTATTATCAATTTTCCAGTTAGTACCGGCAGCCGGTTCTTTACCATCGGCGAGGTTTTTCGCCAGATCGAAGGTCGCTTTCGCCTGGTTGTTAGCATCGTTCAGTACGGTTCCCGCCATGGCGCCGGATTTCACCAGCGCTAAGGCTTCAGGCAGAGCATCGACGCCGAATACCGGGATGCTGCTCTTATTGTGCGCTTTCAGCGCTTCTACCGCGCCCATGGCCATCGCGTCGTTATTGGCGATAACGACTTCAATTTTGTTCGCGTTCGGGCCGGAGAGCCAGGCATCCATCTTATCCTTCGCCTGCGCGGTATCCCACATGGCGGTATCTAACGCCAGCTGCTGGGTTTTCAGCCCTTTATCATTCAGCTCTTTAATCACGTAGGTGGTGCGCGCTTCGGCATCCGGATGGCCCGGCTCACCTTTCAGCAGGACAAACTGAATCTGGCCATCTTTATTCAGGTCCCAGTTCGGGTTCGCTTTCCAGTGCTTGGCAATCAGATCGCCCTGAATTACGCCGGACTCTTTTGAATCAGTCCCGACGTAGTATGCTTTATCGTAGCTATCCAGCGCCTTGCGGGAAGGTTCTTTGTTAAAGAATACCACCGGCACATTCTGGCCACGGGCTTTATCGATTACCGTACCCGCCGCTGCGGGGTCAACCAGGTTAATCGCCAGCGCCTTCACCCCTTTTGCCAGCAGGACGTCAATCTGATCGTTCTGTTTGGACTGGTCGTTCTGCGAGTCATTCATCAGCAGCTGAACATCCGGCGCTGATTTACCGTCTTTTTCGATTGCCTTACGCACTACCGACATAAAGTTGTCGTCGTATTTATAAATCGTCACGCCGATACGCGTATCTGCGGCGTGAGCGGCGGCGCCGAATAACATGCTAGCCATTACAGCAGACAGGGTTAACACCTTCTTATTCATGGAATCTCCGGTTTTATTATGCAGGGTCTTTGGAGTGAAAACGGCTGGCGAGTGTTACATTGATGTTACCGCACAGCGACATTCACGACTTTAATTCTGTCTTCCGTGTAGGGTAACGCTCCTGAAAAACGGCTTAATTAATCGTTTAACCGCCGATTACTGCTGTAAAAGTGATTAATCACCGTGACATAGTATGTTCAGACTTGTAAACGCAGCAATCATAGTCAGCTTAATGTTAACAAACTGTGAAATCACTCACATATTGAAAGCGGTTACATCAGCCAGATAATTAGTTAGTGATCGGCCCCACAATTTGCCTCTGCGCCACCGAATGTCGACGCACCAGCGTCGGCATAAAGCAGTGGCTGGCTTCGCGATCCAGCTTCCCGGCAGCCCCCTGCAGCGCCAGCTCTGTCGCCAGTTTTGCCATCGACATGATCGGGTAGCGCACCGTGGTCAACTGCGGGTCGGTGTAGCGCGAAATGGGAATATCATCAAAACCAATCAGTGAAAGGTGCTGCGGCACGGCAATACCGTTATCTTTAAGCGTCGTTAGCGCCCCGGCCGCCATGCTGTCGTTATAGGCAAAGATCGCGGTCAGGCCGAGGTTACGCCCCAGCAGCTCTACCATCGCCGCTTCCCCGCCCTGCATATCCGGCGAACCTGAGCCTATCCAGCCGTCGGGAGCGATAATGCCTTGCTCATGTAACGCCCTGCTCCACCCTTCCCGACGTAAATCATCATCTTCAATACCGTGATTAGAAGAGAGGTAGCCGATGCGCTGGTGGCCATGATTGAGCAGCATGCGGGTCGCCATCAGCGCGCCGCTGACGTTATCCAGCCCGACGCAGCGGTGGGCGTATCCCGGCACGATGCGGTTAATCAGCACCATTCCCGGCATGTGCTCCATAAAATCCCCCAGCTCCGCATCGCTCAACGCTTTGGAGTGAACGATCAGCGCCGAACAGCGCTGGCGAATCAGTACTTCAATGGCGTTACGCTCTTTTTCCGCTTCATGATAGCTATTGCCGATAAGCACATATTTTTGATGCTGCTGGGCGACGGTATCTACCGCTTTGACCAGCGCGCCAAAAAAGGCGTCCGACACGTCCATCACGACCACGCCGATGGTATCGCTGACCTGGGTCGCCAGCGCCTGCGCGTTGGCGTTGGGCCGATAGCCCAGCAGCGTTACCGCCTTCATTACCGCTTCTCGCGTATCCGGGCTCACCAGCGCGCTGTTATTCAGCACGCGCGAAACCGTAGCCACGGAAACCCCCGCCTGACGGGCGACATCACGAATGGTGATCATGCTCACCGACCTTTAGGGAATTGCAGTACGTCACACTCACCTCCTGTGTTCAGCAAGGTGGCTATTCTGGCAGCGACGCGCCGCACGCTACGTGAGTGAAGTCACAGGGATGGAAACGGTTACATCCATTTTGTTAATGATTGTGATCCAGATCGTTATCTGGATGTATCTTTTAATGATGTCCCCGACGCACGCAGGGTTAATTGACGCCATAGCCACTCAACGGGACCCTGACGAAAATGACGTAGCCAAAGCCACGAAAAGAGAAGATTAATCGCCCACACGGCCGGTACGAAGGACAGCAGCTGTAGGCGGTCGTACTTCATAAACAGGCCGAAGCGGTAAAACAGAGTGGTGCAAATCAGGGTTTGCAGCAGATAGTTGCTCAACGCCGTGCGCCCGACGCAGGCAATGGCCCCCACCAGACGAAATTTCGCCAGCTGCGGCCAGAAGCCCCAGGCCAGCGCCGCGTAGCCGATAGTCTGCAGCGGCGCGCCCAGCTCGCGCGGCGCCTGTAGAAGAAATGCGCACCAGCGAGGATCCCAACCGAGATGCCACTGGGCGAAAATAGAGGGTAAATTAACCGCCATACCGCCAGCGATGAGCAGCGCGCCGGTGCGCCGGTAGTGGCGAAGACTGAACTGCCCTTTCAGCCAGCCGCTGCGCATCAGCGCGGCCCCCATCAGCATCATCCCGGCCAGCTGCCAGCCGTATTGCGCGCCCAGCGCCAGCAGGTTATCCGACAGCATATCCGCACGATTACTCACCGCTTCAAAGCCGCCTTTCAGCTTCCAGTACTGTTCGTACTGTAAATTCGCCGCGTCCGGCACCCACGAACGATTAGGCGAATTGCCGGAGATTAATCCCAGCAATAGCAGTACCGCCACGCCGATGACATACAGCACCACGCCGGTATTAAATAGCGATTTAACATCGTGAGCATCGCGTATCATCCGCCAGCCCACCAGTCCTACCAGCGCATAGGCCAGCAAAATATCGCCGTCCCAGAAAAAGAGACCGTGGATAAAGCCCAGCAGCGCCAGCAGCGTCAGACGCGACTGGATCCAGCGCTTGCCGCGCGGCAGCAAAAGCTGAAGCCCGGCGCCAAACAACAGGGCGAACAGAGTCAGGAATTTGACCTGCGCCAGCAGATCGAGAATCGCCCAGGTCCAGGCGTCGCTATCGGAGATGCTCCCGGACCACGCCGGGTTAAGGTAGGCGGCCTTCGGTAAACCGAAGGCGCTGATATTCAGTAGCAGGATACCGAGGATGGCGACGCCGCGGACGAAGTCCAGCGTGACATTTCTCTCCATGTACCCTGCTCCGTTTTAGTTGTGGTGACGTACGGCGCGCAGGAACTCCTGGCGAGTATTCTGGCTGGATTTAAACAGGCCGCCCAGCGATGTGGTGGTGGTGGCGCTGGTTGCATCGCGAATACCGCGCGCTTTTACGCAGTAGTGAACCGCATCGATGGAAACCGCGACGTTGCTGGTTCCCAGCAGGGTCTGCAGCGCGGTAAGGATCTGCTGCGTCAGTCGCTCCTGCACCTGCGGGCGCTGGGAGAAGAACTGCACGATACGGTTGATTTTAGACAGACCAATCACCGAATCTTTCGGGATATAGGCCACCGTCGCTTTACCATCAATCGTAACAAAGTGGTGTTCGCAGGTGCTGGTCAGGGTGATATCACGCACGGTGACCATTTCATCAACCTGCATCTTGTTTTCGATGACGGTGATTTTAGGGAACCGGGCGTAGTCCAGGCCGGAGAAAATCTCATCGACGTACATTTTGGCGATGCGATGCGGAGTCTCCATCAGGCTGTCATCACTTAGATCAAGGTTTAACAGCTGCATAATCTCGGTCATGTGTCCGGCGATCAGACGCTTGCGAGTTTCATTATCAATTTCTTGCACTGGCGGACGCAGCGGCGTCTCCAGCCCACGAGCGACCAGCGCTTCATGAACGAGTATGGCTTCTTTACTCAGTGATGACATTTTTATTCTCCTGCAGGTGTGGCGCTCTTTGCTCTTCTGAGGGCAAAGTTTGTATTCATTGTGCGTGAGGTGACGCACAGAATCCAGTAGCCGCATCGATAATTGTTGAAATTGGCGTCACCTTTCGTTCCACGCTGCCAGACCAGCGCACTACGATGCGTCACGCAACGCCCTGCTCACCTTGCCGCAACCAACTTAATCGCCGCCGATAGCGCGATTCCGGCGCTACGACAACGTCAGCATGTTGGTTAAAAGTTGCATTAATGATGCAATACGTTCCGAAAAGGAGGAAGTGAAAGTTACTCACCAGCGCATGAAATATCTGTATTATGGAAAATTACGCCTGAGACACTTAAGGAGCCCTGCATGGAACTGCTCGAAGAGCACCGCTGTTTTGAAGGTCGGCAGCAACGCTGGCGGCACGACTCCGCCACGCTGAACTGCGCAATGACCTTCAGCATCTTTCTCCCCCCCGAGACCGCAGACGCGCCGCCGCCGGTTGTCTACTGGCTCTCCGGCCTGACCTGCAACGATGAAAACTTCACCACCAAAGCGGGCGCTCAGCGCGTCGCCGCCGAGCTCGGCATTGCGCTGGTGATGCCGGACACCAGTCCGCGCGGTGATAACGTTGCCGACGATAGCGCTTACGATCTGGGCAAAGGCGCGGGCTTTTATCTCAATGCCACCCAGGCGCCGTGGTCAGCACATTTCCGCATGTACGATTACCTTCGCGACGAGCTGCCGCAGCTGATTGCCCGCGAGTTTACGCTCAGCGATCGCTGCGCCATCAGCGGGCATTCCATGGGCGGCCACGGTGCGCTGGTGATGGCGCTGAAAAATCCGGGCCGCTTCGTCAGCGTATCCGCCATTGCGCCTATCGTTAACCCGACCCAGGTTCCCTGGGGCAAAAAAGCCTTTACCGCCTATCTGGGAGCGAATGAAGCAGACTGGCAGGCCTGGGACAGCTGCGCGTTAATGCAGGCCAGCAGCGAGTCAGATGCGATCCCAACCTTGATTGACCAGGGCGATAACGATGCATTCCTCGCCGAACAGCTGCAGCCGGCGGTGCTGGCGGAAACCGCGCGTCAGAAAAGCTGGCCGTTAACACTACGTATTCAGCCCGGGTACGATCACAGCTACTACTTTATCGCCTCATTTATTGAGGACCACCTGCGTTTCCATGCCCGGCACCTCTTCTCCTGATCCTTCAATGCGTCGTGAAGCCCCTTCCCGGCGCATTGATACGCAAAATGCCTCAGCATCCAATAGTCATAAAAACTAATATATACAGAGAGATAGTGTATTTTCCGTCGTCGGTGGGTATGATTTTTGGCGGCGCTTGAGGCTTTCGCCTCAGGGCAGGATTGAGTTTTACCGTTGTGCTGAGGCAGAAAGAAGAAAGCCCCGAAGGTAATGTAATCACCCACGAGGCTATCTGCATGCTTAGACAACATCAGGTTAGTCTCTTACCCGCCGAAAGGCAAGGAGAACAAACCATGAAGGTAACGCCCAACGTCCCGATCTGGTGTCTGCTCATCGTGTGTATACCCGTCATACTTCAAGTTGCATGTGCGTTGGCTTTCCTCGCTCACCCCAGTCACTTACTTAAGTAAGCTCCTGGGGACTCCCTGCGTCGCCGCCTTCCTGCAACTCGAATTATTTAGGGTACATTAGAAATAATTGCGGCAGTATTCGTGCCATTATTCGCCCCGGTTAGAAGCGGTAATCGACGGCCATAAAGTAGCGGCGACCTTCTTCTGTATAGCTGTAGTCGTCGCGGCTCAGATCCTTATCGCCGACGTTAAGCACCCCGGAGCGCAGCTTGACGTTTTTGGTGACATTCCAGGCCGCGCCGATATCAAACATGGTGTAGCCGCCGGGCGTTTTGCCCGTCGTGCTGACCGAACGCTGTTCGCCGGTATAGTTGGCGGTGACGTAGAAGGACCAGTCATCCAGCGGTTTCCAGTCGAGTGTGCCGTTAGCCGTATGGAACGGCAGCGTCTGCAGCGGTTTATCGCCGCCGTTACTCAGGTCGCGACCATCGTTATAGGTGTAGTTCACCGTCAGCTTCCATTCATCGCCAAACGGTACTTTCAATTCCGTTTCTACCCCTTTGATTCGCGCCTTATTGACGTTGAAGTAGCGGAAGACCGGCACGCGTTTCCCGTTCACCGTTTTCCAGCCGACAAAGTTCGGATAGCCCGGCGCTTCGCTGGCGCTGGAGGTACGCAGAATATCGATCATATCGTCAACGTTGTTCTGGAAGGTGGTGACGCTTCCTTCCACGCCTTCAAGCCAGCCCTCTTCGCCGCGATAGTACAAACCCAGCTCGAAGCTTTCGCTGGTTTCCGGCTTCAGATCCGGGTTACCGATAATGCTGCACGAACCGCGGCAGGAGTTGGTGGTCCAGTCCGGGTTCAGCTGCAGCAGCGATGGCGCTTTAAATGCCGTCGCCCAGCCGCCCTTCACGGTCACGGTATCGGTAGCGTTATAGACCAGATAAGCACGCGGGCTCCAGTGATCGCCATAGGTCTGGTGATCGTCCATACGGATGCCGGTGGTTAAGGCCAGAGGTTCGATTATCCGCCATTCATCTTCCAGGAACAGCGCATACTGGCTGGCGGAAGTGGATTTACCGCCGCTGCTCAGGTTGACCGGATCCTTCAACTTATCGTGGCGCCATTCGCCGCCGAAGGTCAGCAGCTGGTTAATCATTCCCAGCGGCAGAACGTATTTGCCATCCACCGCGTTACTCTCAGAAGTGATGGTGCCGGCCTGTCCGGGATTTTTATTATCCACTTTCTCGCCGTAGAATTTCAGCTCGCTATTGCCGACATCCCAGCGGCCGTTGTGGCTCAGGGAGTAGTTCTGCCGTTCAAGGCGGTTGCGGTCGAGAGAGTCGGAATCACGATCCTGGCGATCAAAACCGTAGCCTGCGGTAATGTCCTGATTATCATTGGGCGTCCAGGCGAATTCGACATTGCCGTCGCGGCTGGTGAAGCCTTCAATACGCGGCGTTTCGCCAGCTGCGTTGCTGGAAGCCTGCTGATCGTCCTTGGCGCGCTTTGCCAGGCTGCCGTAGGCCTTCATTCCGAGCACACCGTCAATCAGCGGGCCGCTGGTAAAGAACTGACCATTGTACGTATCGCCGCGATCGCGGTGTTCCTGAATGGTGGTGTCCGCGCTGAGGGTGCCGGTCCACTGCTGGCCGACTTTTTTAGTGATGATATTCACTACGCCGCCGAGGGCGTCGGAACCATAGAGGGAAGACATCGGCCCGCGCACGACTTCGATACGCTCAATGGCATCAACCGGGATCCAGTTAAGGTCAAAATCATTGTGGCGGAAAACGGCGTTGCGCGAGTTAACGCGTTTGCCATCAACGAGGATCAGCGTATAGCCGCTGCTGAGGCCGCGAATACTCACCCCCTTGCGGTTATCCCCTTCGTTGGTGAGCTGCACGCCCGGCACTTCCCGCAGTACATCCTTCAGGTTTTGTACCGGTCTACGCTGCAGATCCTGTTGGGTGATAACGCTAATACTGGCGGGCGCATCTTTGACGCTCTGTTCAGTTGCCGCAGCGGTGACGACCAGCGTTTCTTCATTAACGTCGGCCAGCGCCGGAAACGCTAAGGATACGACGGACGCGCATAATCCGGCCCGGACAAAAGGGTTTAGCCTGAACATTCCATATCTCCATGAGGTGTACAACAAAACAAACAAAAAAGGTGCTGCTCACAGGTACTGTCGGCATACCGCTCTAACGGCGGCGTGCGCGCAATTTTTTACAGTAGATGTGGCTGGTCGCCCCTTGTCAGTTTGAGTGTCTGCAAGATACGGGGATTGGCTTCATCCTGAATTTGGCGAAAATGATAAAGATAATGATTACAATTATCAATACAATTATGGAGATCTGTATCAATTTGTAAGAACTGGAGACATAAAAAAACCCTCTCGTTGAGAGGGTTTTAGCTGACCGAGCAAGCTAACCTTAGCCTTTGAAGCGATCCGGGAACTTCATTTCACTGTAGCGCACAAAGCGCGTTCCTTTCGCCAGCTTGTAGCCAAACCAGATGACCAGGAACAGCGGAATGCCGATATAGGTTGCCGCAACGCCGCCCCAGTCGATGGTGTCTTTGAGGAACGCTTCGTAGTTCTGCCCCAGGGTAATGATCAGACACAGGACGAACGCGAAGATCGGCCCCAGCGGGAAGAAGCCTGAACGGTACGGCAGGTTATTCAGATCGTTCCCCTGCATGACGTAGCCGCGACGGAAGCGATAGTGGCTGATGGCAATCCCCAGCCAGGCAATAAAGCCGGTCATCCCCGAGGTGTTCAGCAGCCACAGGTAAACGGTCTGGTTACCGAACATTGAGCTCAGGAAGCACAGCGCAGCAATCACCGTGGTGGCATACAGCGCATTACGCGGCACGCCGCCTTTTGACAGCTTAGAGAAAATACGCGGCGCTTTGCCATCGCAGGCCAGGGTATAGAGCATGCGGGTGGACGCATACATCCCGGAGTTACCCGCCGACAATACTGCAGTCAGAATAACCGCGTTCATAATCGCCGCCGCTGACAACAGCCCTGCGTGCTGGAATACCAGCGTAAACGGACTGACGGAAATATCTTTCACGTCGTTACGCAGCAGGCTCGGGTCGGTATAAGGAATAATCAGACTGATGATCAGGATGGCGAACACATAGAACAGCAGGATACGCCAGAACACCTGACGCACCGCGCGCGGGATGTTCTTCTCCGGGTTTTCCGATTCGCCGGCCGCGATGCCGATAAGCTCGGTTCCCTGAAATGAGAAGCCGACAATCATCGCCACGCCAATCATCGCCGCAAAGCCGCCCGCGAACGGCGCATCGTCGACAACCCAGTTGCTCCAGCCCGCAGGCTGTGCGCCTTTGAAGATGCCGAAGATCATCATCACGCCGACAATAATGAAGATAATGACGGTGGCGACTTTGATCAGCGAAAACCAGTATTCCGCCTCGCCAAAGCCTTTTACCGAAATCCAGTTCAGCAGGAACATGATCCCGAGGAACAGCGCGCTCCAGATCCAGCCGGGCGCGTCCGGGAACCAGTAGGTCATCACCAGCTGAGCGGCAACGAGGTCAACGGCGATGGTCACCGCCCAGTTGTACCAGTAGTTCCAGCCCAGCGCGAAGCCAAAACCTTCCTCGACGTAATTTTGCCCATAGGTAGCAAAAGAGCCGGAGACCGGCATAAACGCCGCCAGCTCGCCGAGGCTGGTCATCAGGAAATAAACCATCAGGCCGATGAGAATATAGGAGAGCAGCGCCCCGCCTGGGCCTGCCTGAGAAATCGTTGCGCCAGAGGCAACAAAAAGACCTGTACCTATGGAACCGCCAATAGCGATCATGGTCAAGTGGCGCGCCTTCAGTTCACGACGTAAACCGGGCGCTTCTGTGGTTTTAGTATCCGAAACCATGTGAAAATGCTATCCATCCAAAAAACGAGGCGAGATTGTAGCAGAGAGTCTGTGATCCATCCGATACAAATGCAAAGTTATAAGAGAGCTTCATGATCGACTGCCGATTATTAGTAAAGAACAAATCCGCCATTAGCACAAATAAATGCACAAACCAGAGGGATATCGGGCAAACTTCCGCGAAATTCCACGGAAGGAACCGACGATGAAACGCAAGAACAAGCGCAAACGCCGCACCATGTCGCTCGCTGAGGGAGTCTACGCAGCTTGCTTTTGCTTCATTCTTTTTATCATTGGCTTCTATCAAAGCATCAAGATTATTGAAGAGTGGTACTTCCGTCCGGATTATATTGTCGACAGCGCCGACTCGCTCTTCTCCGGCATCCTCTTTCTCGGTCTGGCACTGCTGATGGCGCTGATTGCCGCCTGCACCGCCAGCGGTACGCCTGGCGAGCGCTACGCCACGCTCCTGTTTTTGTTCTTTATTGCGATGGGGCCGGTGTGGTCTGTCAGCCTTTATGTCCTGCAATACGTCACTATTGAGCACTATAAAAGCCCACAGTTTGGCGTGTGTATCAGCAAAGGCGGCCATGGGGCCACGTATATGTACGTCAGGAATAGCCGCTGGTGCCAGCATTTTGGCTACACCATTATCAGGCCATCGCCGGATGAGCGAGGGAGCAATTGATGCGCAAAGTGCAACCGCCGCCTCAGTATGACTGGCCGGTCTGGGTCGGCGTTTCGCTGATTTGCCCTCTGCTTGCTTTGTGCTCTCTTTACCTGGCAGGCGACTATTTCACGCTACTCAGGCTGCCACGGGCGCCGGATTTCTGTTCGCAGAATATTTTAAAAGCAAACTTTGTCTGCCTGGGGCCTGCGCTGCTGATATTGAGCATAGAGGGAAATAAAAAACTCTTTTTCCCCCAGGCTGCGCCGCTACCTTTTGCAACCCCCATCGTCAGGTCTTGCCTTTACCTGACGCCGCTATTGCTGCTCACCGCAAATACGCTGATTCTGGTTTTACATTTCACCCTTTTTAGCCCTGACCGCTATATTCGCTGCTGGGAACCTTATCCATGGGGAACATGGTATTACGCGAAAACAGCGGATATTTGCGTTCAACACGGGCTGGCGCCGGTGCAAAACCTCGCGTATCAGGTTGCGATCTCGCAATAGCTCAGGAAACGCTGTAATGCCTTGGAAATATGCTTCTGGCGGTGATGAATACGCCACAGGGTGCGGATTAAGCGCGGCAGTGGAATCTTCAGCGCCACCAGCGATCCCACTTCAAGCTGCTCCGCAACCACGCGTCGCGACAGGCAGCTAATGCCCAGACCATGGCGCACCGCGTGCTTGATGGCTTCCGAATTACCCAGTTCCATTCCAAGATGAAATGCCGGTAGATGCGATAATAATAAATAGTCGACAATTTCCCGGGTCCCGGAGCCGTGCTCGCGTAGAATCCACGGCGCCTCCGCCAGCCGTTGCAGCGTCACCTCCCGTTCCAGCAGCGGTGAATCTGGCGCGGCAAAGACCACCAGTTCATCTTCCAGCCAGGGTTCGGCGATAATATCCGCCGCGTGGCAGGGACCTTCAATCAACCCGATATCCACCCGCAGATCGGCCACCGCGTTGATCACGTCCTGGCTATTGCCCACACTCAGCTCCAGCGGTAAATCCGGCAGGTCGCGTCGATAGCGCGCAATGATCTCCGGCAAGATATAGTTGCCGATGGTGCTGCTGGCGTAGACGCGAATCGCGCCGTTGTCGCCGCGAAACAGCTGCTCTATCTCCAGCGCCCGCTCCAGCAGCGCCAGCGCCCGCGGATAGAGCAGCCTGCCGTGTTCGTTGACCACCAGCCTTTTCCCGACGCGGTCAAACAGCTGCACTCCCAACTGCCCTTCAAGATCGGTCAGCGCGGCGCTGACCGCCGACTGCGACAGCGCCAGCATTTGTGAGGCCTGGGTCGTCGACCCGCTTTTCAGAACTTCAGCAAAAACTTCCAGCTGCCGTAGCGTGATATGCATGATTTTTCCTGCCTTTATAGACGACCCGGCATCCGCGGCTAAGGCTTATGCACATCATGCTCAAACCGCGAAACCGCTCGTTTACCACTTATTACGATTAATTATAAATATATAATCAATTTTATATTTAAACCAGCGCGTCGTATGCTTTTCCCAGACAAAGGAGAAGGTTATGACAGCACTCACTTTACCGACTAAACATCGCCCATTGCGGCACTTTGCACCTGGACTGGCGCTGACCGCCCTGCTCACCGGCGCAGCGCTGTGGGCCGGTAGTTTTCCGGCAATCGCTGGCGCGGGCTTCAGCGCCCTTACGTTGGCCATTTTGTTCGGCATGGTCATCGGTAACACGGTTTACCCGAAAATCTGGCAGCCCTGCGACGGCGGCGTACTCTTTGCCAAACAGCACCTGCTGCGCCTCGGCATCATTCTATACGGCTTTCGCCTGACGTTCGCCCAGATTGCTGACGTTGGCGTCAGCGGTATCGTGATTGATGTACTGACGCTTTCCAGCACCTTTTTTATCGCCTGTTTTCTTGGGCAAAAGGTTTTCGGCCTCGATAAACATACCAGTTGGCTGATTGGCGCCGGTAGCAGCATTTGCGGCGCGGCAGCGGTCCTGGCGACGGAACCGGTCGTCAAAGCGGAGGCCAGCAAAGTGACGGTCGCCGTGGCCACGGTGGTGATTTTCGGTACCATTGCTATCTTCCTGTACCCGGCGGTTTATCCTTTCCTGGCGCACTGGTTTACGCCGGAGGCCTACGGCATCTATATGGGTTCGACGATGCATGAGGTTGCCCAGGTTGTCGCCGCCGGCCACGCCGTAAGTCCGGATGCGGAAAACGCGGCGGTGATTGCAAAAATGCTGCGCGTGATGATGCTGGCTCCGTTCCTGCTGTTCCTTGCCGCTCGCGTGAAGCAATTAGCCCCGGCAAACGGCGGCGAGAAAAGCAAAATCACCATTCCGTGGTTTGCGATCCTGTTTATTCTGGTGGCGGTATTTAACTCCTTCCACCTGCTGCCGAAAGCGGTAGTTGATATGCTGGTGACCCTGGATACCGTGCTGCTGGCGATGGCGATGGCGGCCCTCGGCCTGACCACCCACGTCAGCGCGCTGAAAAAAGCCGGCGCTAAACCGCTGCTGATGGCGCTGATGCTCTTTGTCTGGCTGATTGTCGGCGGCGGCGCGATTAACCTTGCTATCCACAGTCTGATGGCCTGAGTCTCCTCAATACTCAGGTTGTATTAAGGATGATGTAACTCTCCGGCTAAGCCGCTATCATTACCCTCCCCCCAGCGGCTTAACTGGAGTTTTTTTATGAAATACATTGGAGCGCACGTCAGCGCCTCCGGCGGTGTAGCCAATGCCGCCATTCGCGCAGCCGAAATCGGCGCAACCGCATTTGCCCTCTTCACCAAAAACCAGCGCCAGTGGCGCGCCGCGCCTTTGAGCGACGACACCATTGCTGAATTTAAAGCCGCCTGCGAGAAGCATCATTTCGGCCCGGGACAAATTCTGCCGCACGACAGCTATCTGATTAACCTCGGCCATCCGGTTGCGGACGCGCTGGAAAAATCCCGCGATGCCTTTATTGATGAACTCTCCCGCTGCCAGCAGCTCGGCCTGACGCTGCTCAATTTTCATCCGGGTAGTCATCTGCAGCAAATTCCAGAAGACGAATGCCTGGCGCGCATTGCCGAGTCCATTAACATCGCGCTGGCCAAAACCGAAGGCGTGACGGCGGTCATTGAAAACACCGCCGGCCAGGGCAGTAACCTGGGGTTTAAGTTTGAACATCTGGCAGCCATCATCGATGGCGTGGAAGATAAATCGCGCGTCGGCGTGTGCATTGATACCTGCCACGCCTTCGCCGCCGGCTACGACCTGCGTAGCGCCGAAGAGTGTGAAAAAACCTTCGCTGATTTTGAACGGATTGTCGGTTTTCAGTATCTGCGCGGTATGCATCTGAACGATGCGAAAAGCACGTTCGGCAGCCGCGTTGACCGCCACCACAGCCTGGGTGAAGGCAATATCGGCCACGATGCCTTCCGCTGGATAATGCAGGATAGCCGCTTTGACGGTATCCCGCTGATCCTGGAAACGATCAATCCTGATATCTGGGCGGAAGAGATCGCCTGGCTGCGGGCGCAGCAGACGGAAGAGGCCGTGGTCTGATATGAACGACAGGGAAAAGCAGATCCTCAAAATTTTGCGGCGCAATCCGCTGATTCAGCAGCATGAGATTGCCGATATTCTGCAGATTAGCCGCTCCCGCGTAGCCGCGCATATTATGGACCTCACGCGTAAGGGGGCTATCAAGGGCAAAGGCTACATCCTTACCGAGCAGGAGTATTGCGTCTCGCTGGGCGCGGTGAATATGGATATCCGCGGCATTGCCGATATTCATTATCCCCAACCGGTCTCCAACCCGGGCAATATCCAGTGCTCCGCCGGCGGAGTGGCGCGGAACATCGCGCATAATCTGGCGCTGCTGGGCCGCGATGTGCATCTGATTTCCGCCGTCGGCAGCGACTTTTACGGCGAAACGTTGCTTGAGCAGACCCGACAAGCCGGGGTTAACGTGCAAAGCTGTATCCGCCTGCACGGTCACAATACCGCCACCTATCTCTCCATCGCCAATCCGCAGGAAGAGACGGTGCTGGCGATTAACGATACGCATATCTTACAGTCGCTCACCCCGCAGCTGCTGAATCAATATCGGGATCTGCTGACCCATGCCGGCGTCATCCTGGTCGATTGTAATTTAACGGAGCCGTTGCTGGAGTGGGTATTTACGCTGGCCAACGCTATTCCGGTATTTGTTGATACCGTGTCGGAGTTTAAAGCGCACCGCATTCGCCCGTGGCTGGGAAAGATCCATACCCTCAAGCCGACGCTGCGCGAACTGCAGATCCTCTGGGGAGAACCCATTGAAAACGAGGCCGATCGCGATCGCGCGTTAGCCTGGCTGCACGAAAGGGGAACGCGGCGCGTGGTAATTTGCTCGGAAGACGATTCCGTTTTCTGTAGCGAAGCCGGCGGTGAACGTTTTCAGATGAAGCTACCGGGCCATACCACGATAGACAGCTTTGGCGCCGACGATGCGCTGATGGCCGGGCTGCTTTATAGCTATCTTGACGGCAGCGATTTCAAAGAGAGCGTCGCTTTCGCCATGGCCTGCACCGCCATTACCCGCGCCAGCGACAGCATCAACAACCCTTCTTTATCCGTTGATAACGCGCTCAATTTACTTCCCAGCCTATAGCATCGCGCACCGCAGGCGCGGTGCGCGCGCTGTTTTATGCCAGACCGATAAAGAACCCGGCAATGGTGGCGCTCATCAGGTTAGAGAGCGTGGCCGCCGCCAGAGCGCGCAGCCCAAGCTGAGCAATTTCCGGCGCGCGCTGCGGTGAAATAGCCGAAAATGCCCCGACAACCACACCTATTGAGCCAAAGTTGGCGAAACCGCACAGCGCAAACGAGATAATCGCAACGGTTTTCACGTCCAGGGTACCGCCGGTTTGCAGATAAGGCGAAAAGTTGAGGTAGGCGACGAATTCGTTTATCGCCAGCTTTTGGCCAATCAGGCTTCCCGCCAGCGTCGCATCGCTCCAGTCAACGCCCATAATCCACGCCAGAGGCGCGAGCAGGAAACCGAAAATACCCTCCAGCGTGGCGTGACCGTAGCCAAACCAGCCGCCAATGCCGCCGATAATACCGTTCAGCAACGCGATGATCGCCACAAACGCCATCACCACCGTTGCCACCCCGGCGGCAATTTTCAGCCCTGTCATCGCCCCGGATGCTGCCGCCTCGATAATGCTTTTCGGCGGCGTCTCGGTGAAGGAGAGATTATCGAAAGTGACCCGGGAGGCTTCGGTTGCCGGGCTCAGCATACGAGCAAATAGAATCCCGCCGGGAATAGCCATCAGTGAAGCAGCCAGCAGATAATCGATCGGTACGCCCATGCCGGCATAGCCGATCATCATCGACCCGGCGATCGACGCCATCCCGCTACAAATGGCGGTAAACAGCTCATTGCGGTTGAGACGGTCGATAAAGGGTTTGACGATCGCCGGGATCTCATTTTGGCCAAGAAAGATGGTGGTCACGGCGACAAAGGACTCAATCTTGCTGATATTCAGCGCTTTCTGGAAGATACCGCCGAGAATCCGGATCAGCAGCCCCATCACGCCGAGGTAGTAAAGCAGGCTTATCAGCGCGGTGACAAAAATGATGGCGGGCAGCACGCGGAAGGCGAAGATAAAACCCGCGCCGTCAAACAGCACATCCATTTTCGGACCGACAAGCGATCCAAAAATAAACGCGCTTCCGGCGTCGCTGTAGGACATGACTTTATGTACCCCGAGCGCCGCCTGTTCCACCAGCCACTTGCCCGGCGGGAAATAGAGCATCACTCCGCCAATCACGATCTGCAGCAGCAGCGCGGCCCCTACGGTTCTGATACTGATGCGTTTTTTATTTACTGACAGCGCAAAGGCGATGGCCAGCAATACCACCATCCCCAAAAGACTTCTCATGATGTCCATAATGATATCCTTACCTGGAGGAAAACCCGGCGTCAGGCCAGGCTTTCGGTATATTTGATATCGGGGCGGGCAACCGCAAACAGCCCGCTACTGTCGTCAGGCGATCTGCTGATACTCTTTGGCAATCTCGCAGGCCAGCACGGCATTATTGAAGACCAGCTGAATATTGGATTTCAGGCTATCCCCGCCGGTCAGCTCCGCAACGCGAGCCAGCAGGAACGGCGTACTCTCCTTACCCACCACACCCTGCTCTTCCGCTTCCTTCACCGCCTGGTCGATGGCGGCGTTGATTTTCGCTTCCGGCATCGCAAACTGTTCCGGTATCGGGTTCGCCACCACCATCCCCCCGTTCAGGCCCGACTGCCATTTCACCGCCATCGCTTTAGCGATTTCTTTAGCGCTATTCAGGCGAATACTGACGTCAAACGGACTGGTTCGACAGAAAAATGCCGGGAGCGCCGAAGTTTGATAGCCAATAAGCGGAACGCCAAACGTTTCTAAATATTCGGTGGTTAATCCAAGGTCGAGAATAGATTTTGCGCCGGCACAAACTACGGTAACATTGGTATTGGCCAGCTCCTGTAAATCGGCGGAAATATCAAAAGTATGCTCTGCTCCGCGGTGCACACCGCCAATACCGCCGGTCGCGAAGACTTTTATCCCGGCCATGGCGGCAATAATCATGGTAGAAGCCACGGTGGTCGCGCCATTTAATCCTGCGGCGACAACGAAAGGTAAATCACGGCGACTGACTTTGGTAACGTTATGTCCTTCACGACCGAGCAATTCAATTTCTTCGCGGCTCAGGCCAACTTTCATAACGCCATGAATAATCGCAATTGTTGCCGGAACCGCTCCCTGACGGCGAATCGTTTCTTCGACTTCCAGCGCGGTCTGCGCATTTTCTGGAAACGGCATTCCGTGAGAAATAATAGTCGACTCCAGCGCGACTATGGGTTGGTTATTCTTTAATGCCTGCTGAACTTCCGCAGAAACCTGTAATAATTCAGAGGAAATATTTAATTCAGACATGTTCGTTCTCCACTACCTTTTTTACGTTGGCGTAAGATAATTCAGGGTTATTGGTGAATTCCGATGAGAGCGCCAGAGAAGAGCATCCCTGAGCAAACTTCACCGCTTGCGAAAATGAACAGCCGTCGAGCCAGCAGCAGGCCAAACCGGCCATCATGGCGTCACCGGCGCCGGTGACGTTGACTACCTGGGTTTTTAACGGCGCCGACCAGCCGCGCTCGCCGTCTTTCTCGCTGAAGTAAACCCCGTCCCCCCCCATGCTCAGCACCAGGCGCCGCAGGCCACGCTGGTGAAACCAGTCGGCAACGCGCGTGACGTCATCAGTGCCGGAAAGCGCAATTCCGCTCAGCGTTTCAGCTTCAATTCGGTTCGGTTTCAGAGTGTGGATACGCCCCAGATGCTGGCTGATTTTCACGCACTTCCAGGCAGAGACCGGGTCAACAAAAATGGGTGTCGGGCCGCTATTTTCCATCAACCAGGCCAGCGCCGATTCGCTGATATTACAGTCAACGACGATGACCGCAGCGCTGCGAATAAAATCCCGGTGCTGGCTTAAAAAGGCTGGCGTAATATGCTCGGTGATACTCATATCATTAATCGCCACCAGCATTTCACCGGTATTATCGAGCAGCGATAAATAGCTCGATGTCCCCTCGCCGTGGACGATCTGACATTTATCGACATGAACGCCGGACTGAGCCGTTTGTTTTAATAGGGAGTGGCCATAGAAATCATCTCCGACAACCGACAGTAGCCAGGATGGTTTACTCAATAAAGCAATATTCTGCGCAATATTCCGCCCCACTCCACCGGGAGTGTATTTTATTTTTCCGGGGTTAGAATCAGCATAGTTCAACGATACATGGGAATAACCAGCAACATCCATATTTGCCGATCCAATAATTACAACGTAATCATTTTCAGGCATAAAAATACCCTCCAGCATACAAAAACGCTTTGGCAGTGGAATGTTTGAATATCAGTAAATAATCATACGCCCATTCAGCACCCTCTCATTAAACACATGTTTGAATGTGAACATATGTTTATGTTAAGCGGATTGGTTTTAAAGTAAAGGGGTCCGCCAGAGGGATTTCATATGAACATGAAGAGAATCACAAAATTTGGCTAGTATGGTTTTTAAACAGCTTAAAAATGCGAAGGAGAGCACATATGGCGGGTTAAGCAGAGGGCGGATACGGCATAAAAAAAGGGCAGAGAAGACTCTGCCCTTTTGCGTGTAACATCGTCGATCAGGCGACTTTTTCTTCCACCTGAACTTCAGGACGTTTCAGCACCGCGTAGGAAAGGCCTGCGACCAGCGTACCGACCACAATCGCCATCAGATATCCCAGCACCGGGGTAATCGCGCCAGGGATCAGCAGGACGAACAGACCGCCGTGCGGCGCCATCAGTTTCGCGCCAACCCACATGGACATCGCACCGGTCACCGCGCCGCCAACGATACAGCAAGGCAGGACGCGCATCGGATCGCGAGCGGCAAAAGGAATTGCTCCTTCGGTGATAAAGCACAGGCCGAGAACCAGTGCGGCTTTACCGCCTTCCTGCTGCGCTTTGTCAAACTTTTTACGCGCAATCAGCGTCGCCAGACCCAGCGCCAGCGGTGGAACCATACCTGCCGCCATAATGGCCGCCATCGGGGCATAGGTTTGGGTACTCAGAAGACCAACACCAAAGGCGTAAGCTGCTTTGTTCACCGGGCCGCCCATGTCGGTACACATCATACCGCCGAGAATTGCACCGAGCAGAACCGCGTTCGCCGTCCCCATAGTTTGTAGCCAGTGGGTCAGGCCTTCGAGAATTCCGGCAACGGGTTTACCAATCAGGTAAATCATTGCCAGACCCACGATCAGGCTGGAAACCAGCGGAATGATGAGGATCGGTTTCAGCGCTTCCATACTTTGCGGCAGTTTCAGCCTGGTACTGATCGCTTTCGCCACATAACCAGCAAGGAAGCCGGCGATAATACCGCCGATAAAGCCAGATCCGGTGCTAACCGCCAGCATACCGCCGATAAGACCTGGCGTCAGGCCAGGGCGGTCAGCGATGGAGAAGGCAATAAAGCCCGCCAGTACCGGTACCATCAGCGCGAAGGCTGATCCCCCGCCGATTTGCATCAGCGCGGCGGCCAGAGTGTCTTTTACTTCAAAGGCTTTGATACCAAAAGCGAAGGAGAGCGCGATACACAGGCCGCCCGCTACCACCATCGGCAACATATACGATACGCCAGTCAGCAGGTGACGATAGGCGCCCGCGGACTCTTTTTTGCCTTCTGCCGCGGCCTGGGATTTACCCGCAGGCTGATATGGTTTCGCTTCAACAACGGCTTTATCCAGCTCCTGAGCGGTTTTCTTCAGCGCCAGACCGGTAGTGGTGCGATACATCGGCTTGCCGGCAAATTTCGCCAGATCCACTTCGATATCAGCCGCGACAACCACCAGATCCGCCTGCTCAACCTCTTCAGGAGTGATGGCATTACCCGCACCCACGGAGCCGCGAGTTTCAACTTTCACCCACCAGCCGCGTTTTTTGGCTTCGGTTTCAATCGCTTCCGCCGCCATAAAGGTGTGCGCGACGCCGGTCGGGCAGGCAGTGACCGCCACAATGCGTTTCGGGCCATGAGTTGCCGCCGGTAAAGCTGTAGCAGCCGGAGCGGCATATGGCGTGGCATGGCTCCTGGCTTCCCCGAGGAATAGTTCCGGGTGAGCAACGGCGCGATTAATATCGCCGAGATAAACCTTTTTGCCGTTCAGCGCGCTGTCAGTTGGCAGCGTCGCGCCCAGCACAATCGCCAGCTCAGCGTCGTTTGGGTTATCAATCAGTTCAAGTTGCGCTTTTTGCGCCGCGGTGCTTAACAGGGTCTTCGCCATATAGGCGCGGGCCTGTCCGAGCCCGGCATCAATAATCAGCAGCGTTTTCATTATGCCTCTCCTGCTGTTAATTAAAGGGTTGTAAGTCGACGCGCGCCATCATTGCGGCCAACTGGGTACGATCGGTAATACCGACATTGCTCTGACTCACCGCCAGCGCGGCGACGGCCGTTGCCAGGCGCAGCGTATGCTCGCTGGACTCACGCATCAGCAGTCCGTAAATGAGGCCGCCAACCATTGAATCGCCCGCGCCAACGGTGCTAACCACTTCCACTGAAGGCGGCTTGGCAATCCACTCGCCGGAGGCGTTAACCCACAGGGCGCCTTCTTCGCCAAGGGAGATCACCACGTGGGCAATCCCCTGCTCGCGCAGCGCATGAGCGGCCTCAATCACATCCTTCATTTCAGGTAACTTGCGACCCGCCCAGATTTCCAGCTCACGACGGTTAGGTTTAACCAGCCACGGCGCCGCTTTAAGACCGGCAACCAGCGCTTCGCGGCTGCTGTCAAAAATGATGCACGGGCACTGGCTGCGCAAGCGGGTCATCCAGTCGGTGAACGCTTCCGGACTTACGCCGGAAGGTAAGCTGCCGCTCACGCAGACCATATCGAACTGGCCCAGCCAGCTCAGGGAGTCGTTAACAAAACGCTCCCAGTCACCCGGCGTGACTTCAAAGCCGGAGAAGTTGAAGTCGGTCACTTCGCCATCTTTTTCTGTCAGCTTGACGTTAATACGGGTACGGCCCTGAACGACCTGAAAACGGTTAGCGATACCCAGCTCACTGAACAGTTGCTGAAAGCCATCCTGATTATCTTTACCGAGAAAACCGCCCACGGTGACGTCGATACCGAGATCTTTCAGCACTTTTGCAACGTTGATCCCCTTCCCTGCGGCGTGCAAGCCGGTCGTGCGAACAAGGTTAACCTCACCGCGTTCAATTTCCGGGGTAAAACCCACCAGGTCATAGGCCGGGTTTAAAGTAATCGTTGCGACACGTCTGCTCATTTATGCGCCCTCCCCAAGGCCTGCGGCGATCGCTTCGCCAATCGCATCCAGCGCCTGCTGCGCATCTTCACCCTGCGCGGTGAAGCGCAAGCGGTGACCTTTTTTCACGCCCAGGGCCACGACTTTCATCAGGCTGCGGCCGTTTGCCGGCTTGCCCGAACCATCGAGGTTAGTGACCGTAATGTCGCTGGAAAATTGTTTAATGGTATTCACCAGCATCGTGCCGGGACGCGCGTGCAGCCCGTGCTCGTTGCGGATAACGTATTCAGCGCTGAGAACATCTTCAGCAATCGCATCGTCGCTGGTCAGCAGCGCCAGCAGCGTTGCGCCATCGGACTTCAGCAAACGGTCAGCTTTTTTGTCCAGCAGCAAATTGCTCAGGCGATTAAGGACCGCCGTCGGCTGGTCATCGGCCATCGCCACGGTGATCAGCAGGGAAACCGGCTGCTCATCGCGAATAAAGGCGTTGGCCGCGCGGCTCACGGCAATGGCGCTACGCAGGTTGCCTTCCGGACTGTCGTTCAGCCAGATGCCCTGGCCGAGGTTCAGCGGTTTGTCATTAATCGCATGGCTAACAAAGGAAGCATCGACGGCGCCCGCTTCTTTCAGCCGCGCGGCGTTGAGCGCCTGCAGGGTCAGCAGATCGCTGGCGACCACGTCCAGGGTCAGCGTTTCGTTATCCAGCTTCAGCGCTTCGCTCTGCTTTTCACCCATCAGCAGGGCGCGCAGCTCTTCAGCGGTGGTGGCGGACTTTAGCTGTTCAGCAACCGAGTCGTCGCTCAGCACATGGGTCAGCTGACGCAGCAGCCCAAGGTGTTCATCCGAACTGGCGGCGATACCGATAGCGACGTAGGCGGTCTGCCCTTCGCCCCAGGTCACGCCCTGCGGGAACTGATAAACCTGAACGCCGGTTTTCAGCACCTGATCGCGCGTGTCGGTGGTGCCGTGCGGAATCGCAATACCGTTGCCAAGGAAAGTGGAGGTTTGCTGCTCGCGAGCCAGCATCCCGTTGATGTACCCTTCAGCCACATTGCCCGCGCTAACCAGCGCGGAGGCAACCTGACGAATAGCCTCTTCTTTATTACCGGCCTGCTGACCGGGATGAATATCCTGCACAGATAACTGGAACATGGTTCTCCTCTCCTGCTGAATTGAATCGTTTCAGCTACTTTGAGAAAAAATGCGTCACCTGACTGCCGGAGAATCTCCCGATGACGCTGAAACGTTTCAAGAAGTCTGTACCTTTATTAGTCAGCGCGCAAGAAAAGTTACTCTCCCGATAACAGAAGTTAGAGATACAGCACACTTTTGCTGACGAGGTGATGACAAACCCGCCAGAACTTCAGCATTTTGCTGAAGCAAAATTTTGAAACGTCTTTTTGATTTATTCGTGCCCTGGTACTGTTCATTATCTGACTGACGGCGTAAACTCCGCGACTCCTGAAACCGATGAAAGCCGACATGCAAAACAGTAGCGCCGCCCTGCCACGACGCGGGTTCGATTTAACCTCTTCCGCCTTCCTGATCGTCGCCTTCCTGACGGGCATTGCCGGGGCGCTACAAACGCCTACCCTGAGCCTGTTCCTGACTGACGAAGTTCACGTACGACCGGCGATGGTCGGCTTCTTTTTTACCGGCAGCGCGGTGATCGGCATTCTGGTGAGCCAGTTTCTCGCCGGGCGCTCAGATCGCAAAGGCGACCGCAAGCAGCTGATCGTCTTCTGCTGCCTGATGGGCGTGCTGGCCTGCGTGCTCTTCGCGTGGAATCGTAACTACTTTATTTTGCTCTTCGTCGGCGTTTTCCTCAGCAGCTTTGGTTCCACCGCGAACCCGCAGATGTTTGCCCTCGCCCGCGAACATGCGGACAAAACGGGCCGCGAGGCGGTCATGTTCAGCTCGATCCTGCGCGCTCAGGTGTCGCTGGCATGGGTCATCGGTCCGCCGCTGGCCTACGCGCTGGCGATGGGTTTCGGCTTTACGGTGATGTACCTCAGCGCGGCGATTGCCTTCGTGGTCTGCGGCGCAATAGTCTGGTTTTTTCTCCCCAGCATGCGCAAAGAGCCGAAGTTGGTGACGGGACATCTTGAAGCGCCGCGCACCAACCGCCGCGACGCGCTGCTGCTGTTTATCATCTGTACGCTGATGTGGGGAATTAACAGCCTGTACATCATTAACATGCCGCTGTTCATTATTAATGAGCTGCATTTACCTGAAAAACTGGCGGGATTAATGATGGGCACCGCCGCCGGGCTGGAAATCCCGACCATGCTGATTGCGGGTTACTACGCCAAACGTTTCGGTAAGCGTTTCCTGATGCAGATCTCTGCGGTTGCCGGGGTGCTGTTCTATGTCGGCATGCTAACCGTACACACCCCGGGACTGCTGCTGGCCCTGCAGGTGCTGAATGCTATTTTTATCGGCATTCTGGCCGGTATCGGTATGCTCTATTTTCAGGACCTGATGCCAGGCCAGGCCGGTGCGGCCACGACCCTCTATACCAATACTATCCGCGTTGGCTGGATTATTGCCGGTTCGCTGGCGGGGGTCGTTGCGGAAGTCTGGAGCTATCACGCCGTATTCTGGATTGCGCTGGTGATGGGCCTCGCCACTCAGGCCTGCCTGTGGCGCATTAAAGACGTATAAAGGGTGTCCGTGCGGGCTTCCGACGTCACGAAGTGCTCAGCTCAAGATGAAGAAGCCAGATCATGGCTTCTTCGCGATTTGTGGCGCACATCTCCGCTTCCGGCTTCAGGCTGGCGCACACTTTGGGCCTCAACGGCGAGCCAAAAATCGCGCACAGGTTATTGTCCGAAAGCTGTATACAGCGGGTATTTGCCGGTTTGCCCTGCGGCATACCCGGGATAGGGCTGGAGATAGAAGGAGCGATACAGCAAGCTCCGCATTCAGGGCGGCATTCCATAATCGACTCTTCCGATAGGCTTTTGCGGCCCAGCCTAAACGTTTTACCCGAAGATAGCAAAACACACGAATTCCGCTTGCCTGAAAGGCCCGGCGCGAGTAGTTTTACGCGATATTTTCGACCCTTTAAGTGACAGGATTACTGCAATGCCAAGAGCGAATGAAATTAAGAAAGGTATGGTGCTGAATTACAACGGCAAACTGCTGATTGTTAAAAATATTGATATTCAGTCACCGAGCGCCCGCGGCGCAGCGACGCTGTACAAAATGCGTTTCTCCGATGTGCGCACCGGCCTGAAAGTGGAAGAGCGCTTCAAAGGCGACGACATTGTCGATACCGTTACCCTGACCCGCCGCTTCGTTGACTTCTCCTATATCGATGGCAATGAATACGTCTTTATGGATAAAGAAGATTACACCCCGTATATCTTCACCAAAGAGCAAATCGAAGAAGAGCTGCTGTTTATGCCGGAAGGCGGCATGCCTGACATGCAGGTTCTGACCTGGGACGGCCAACTGCTGGCGCTGGAATTGCCGCAGACCGTGGATCTGGAAATTATTGAGACGGCGCCGGGCATCAAAGGCGCATCCGCCAGCGCCCGCAACAAACCGGCTACCCTCAGCACCGGCCTGGTCGTTCAGGTGCCGGAATACCTCAGCGCGGGCGAGCGCATTCGTATTCATATCGAAGAGAGCCGCTACATGGGCCGCGCGGACTAAATCCAGCCTTTAAAGTCAGTGCAAAATGCAAAAGACAGTCAATGGCTGTCTTTTTGCTTCTTAATGCGCGCCATACGGCTGTTGGCCCTTCATCATCGCCAGGCTATCCCCTACAAAGCCACCCAAAGTTGTCATACCAATAGCAGCGAAAATATCGCTAGTTTCCCGCCCCTGTTAGCAGGATCTTCGCTAAACAGCGCTCGATTGCTTGATCAAGCTCACACTAAGCGGATAAACAAGGCTCACCAATTTAATTTGCTGTCATATAACTTTACACTAGAGATGTTAATTATCGGTTAATCAGGTGTATTAAGAATGACTACCATTGCGACGGCCACGCTGCCGGAAAGCGTACAGCTCCCTCATTATGACCGCAGCCAGCTGCGCTCGCGTATTGTGCATTTCGGCTTTGGCGCTTTTCATCGCGCGCATCAGGCGTTACTCACCGATCGGGTGCTTAACGCCAGCGGCGGAGACTGGGGGATTTGTGAGATTAGCCTGTTCAGCGGCGATCGGCTGATGAGCCAGCTTCGCCAGCAAAACCACCTGTTTACCGTGCTGGAAAAAGGCGCTGAGGGCAGCCAGCCAATTGTTGTCGGCGCCGTGCATGAATGTCTGAACGCTAAACTCGATTCGCTCGCCGCTATTATTGAGAAATTTTGTGAACCGCAGGTGGCGATTGTCTCTCTGACCATTACCGAAAAAGGCTACTGCATCGACCCCGCCAGCGGCCTGCTGGATATGACGCAGCCGCGTATTATTCACGATCTGCAAAACCCGACTTTGCCGCAATCGGTTCCTGGAATACTGGTTGAAGCGCTGGCGCGCCGCCGTCAGCGAGGGCTGTCACCCTTTACCGTGCTCTCCTGCGACAATATCCCTGATAATGGACATGTAGTGAAAAACGCCGTGCTGGGCATGGCTGAAAAACGCGATCCGCAGCTGGCACAGTGGATTGCTGAGCACGTCAGCTTCCCCGGCACCATGGTTGATCGCATCGTACCAGCCGCCACCGAGGAGTCGCTGGCGGAAATCCGCGCCGCGTTGGGCGTAGAAGATCCCTGCGCCATCAGCTGCGAACCCTTTATTCAGTGGGTTATTGAAGATAACTTCGTGGCCGGTCGCCCGGACTGGGAAACGGCGGGCGTTCAGATGACCGACGACGTTTTACCGTGGGAGCAGATGAAGCTGCGGATGCTCAACGGTAGCCACTCGTTCCTCGCCTGGCTTGGCTACCTGGCGGGCCATGCGCATATTAGCGACTGCATGCAGGATCCGATTTTTCACAGCGCCGCATACCGGCTGATGGTTGATGAACAGGCGCCGACGCTATCCATTCAGGGCGTTGACCTGTCGGCATACGCTGACAGCCTGATCGAACGTTTCAGCAACCCGGCGCTGAAGCACCGCACCTGGCAAATCGCCATGGACGGTAGCCAGAAGCTGCCGCAACGTATGCTTGACGGAATTCGCGTCCATCTTGCGCAAGAGAGCCGCTGGCCGCTACTGGCGCTGGGCGTCGCTGGCTGGATGCGCTATGTTAGCGGCGTGGATGACGCCGGAGCCGTCATTGATATTCGCGATCCGCTGGCCGATAAAATCCACCACCTCGTTGCCACCAGCGATGAGCGACAGCGCGTAGCGGCGCTGCTTACGCTTGAGGAGATCTTCGGCCGCGACCTGCCGCAGAATCCGCAGTTCGTCGCTGATGTCACCGCCGCGTGGCATCAGCTCGCCGCTTTTGGCGCGCGCCAGGCCGTCGCCGCCGCGCTGAATGATTAACAATTTCTGCCTTTAAGCGGACGGAGCGCCTTTCTGTCCGCGTTAACGCTTCTCTTTTCCCCTTTTTTTCGTCAGGATAGCCTCAACTGTTACAACATTACATTTATCCTGGAGAAAAAGTGACCAAAACCAACTTGATCACGGGGTTTCTCGGCAGCGGTAAGACCACTTCCATTCTGCACCTGCTGGCCAATAAGCCCGCAAATGAAAAATGGGCCGTACTGGTCAACGAGTTTGGCGAAGTGGGCATTGACGGCGCGCTGCTGGCGGAAAGCGGCGCGCTGCTGAAAGAGATCCCCGGCGGCTGCATGTGCTGCGTTAACGGCCTGCCGATGCAGGTTGGGCTCAACACCCTGCTGCGCCAGGGCAAACCTGACCGTCTGCTGATAGAACCCACCGGACTAGGCCATCCTAAACAGATCCTCGATATGCTGACCGCCCCGGTCTACGCGCCATGGATCGATCTGCGCGCCACCCTGTGCATATTGGATCCGCGTCAGCTGCTGGACGAAAAAGTCGTGAGCAACGAAAACTTTCGCGACCAGCTGGCTGCCGCTGACGTTATTGTCAGCAATAAAGCCGACCGCTCGACGGAGGAGAGCCAGCGCGCTTTTGTCGCCTGGCGTGAGGCGTACTCCGGTGAGCGTCGCTGCGTCAGCGCTAGCCAAGGTAATATCGACCCGGAGCTGCTTGATTTGCCGCGCCGCAATCTGGCGCCGCTACCCGCAGGGGTCGGGCATGCGCACGACCACGGGCAGAAAAAAGGCCTTGCCGCGCTTAGCCTTCCCGCGCACCAGCGCTGGCGTCGTAGCCTCAATAGCGCTCAGGGCTATCACGCCTGCGGCTGGATTTTTGACGCTGAAACCGTCTTCGATACCGTCGCTCTGCTTGAATGGGCGCGCCTGGCGCCGGTTGGACGAGTTAAAGGCGTCATGCGTATTGCCGAAGGGCTGGTTCGTATCAATCGCCAGCAGCTCGATCTGCATATTGAGACGCAAAACGTTGCCCCGCCCGATAGCCGTATTGAGCTGATAGCCGATACAGAAACGGACTGGAATGCTCTTCAGGCCTCTTTGTTGAAGATTCGTTTAACTTAGGGCGGCTATGGTTGCCGTCGTTTTACACAACACGCGATAGTTATGATTAAAAATCGAATTCCCCTCATCCTGCTGTTAAACGCGGCAGGTATAGCGCTTTTCTGTTCATGGTATCTTCCGGTTAACCATGGTTTCTGGGCTCCGCTGGACGCGGCGATTTTCTATTTCTTTAACCACCTGGTCGGCGTCAACACCGCTTACACCTGGCTGTTGGCGATTATCAACAACCGCGCGTTTGACGCCTGTTCGCTGCTGGCGATGGGCAGCCTGATGCTGAGCTTCTGGTTTAAAGAACAGAGCGCCGGACGCCGCCGGGTGATTATCATCGGCCTGGTGATGCTGCTGGCTGCCGTCATTATCAATCAGCTGGCCCAGCACCTGATGCCGGTGAAGCGAGCCAGCCCTTCGCTCTCGTTCACCGATATCACTAAAGTCAGCGATGTCATCTCCTTTCCGACTAAAGATGCGTCTAAAGACAGCTTCCCGGGCGATCACGGCATGATGCTGCTGATTTTTGCCTCTTTCATGTGGCGCTATTTTGGCCGTCGCGCCTTCGCTATTGCGCTGGTTATCTTTGTGGTGTTCGCTTTCCCGCGGGTGATGATCGGCGCGCACTGGTTTACCGATATTGCCGTCGGATCATTAACGGCCGTGCTCATTGGCGCTCCCTGGGTGTTGATGACCCCACTGAGCGATAAAGTGATTACTTTATTTGAACGTTACCTCCCCGGCGGAAGAACGAAAATTTAAAGTCATCTTTACAATTAATTAATATCATTCATAAGGGATCGTTCTGGGTCCCTTTTTTTATCATCTCACTCTTTCTCACCCGCTATCATCTTGCTGTCACATTAATCCTGTTAAAAATGAGTAAATTGCATATTTTTTACCCATCCCTGCCGCTATTTTGGCCTTTGCCGATGATTCACTTTTTGTCGCAAAAATACTTATAAGAAAATGCGCAAAACCGCTCGCCATCCCCCGTTCGATCGGGTAACCTCAATCTCGTTTTGCCTCTCCAGCAACATCAATTCAGATAATGAATAAATTTGTGCGTCAGGCCACAATTTTATGCTTACGGAATTGTCTCATTGCGACCAGGTAATTAGGCTCTAACACGTTTGGCATTTTTTATAACGACATTGTCGTTAAGGACAACAAGGGATAACACACAGCATGGTCAAATCTCAGCCGATTTTGAGATATATCTTGCGGGTCGCCCCCGCGATTGCAGTTGCGGTTCTGCTTTCCGCGTGTAGTTCAAATAGTACCGCCAGAAATATGCATTCTGAGACGCTTGCTGTGGGTAGTGGCGATTTATCATCACTGCAAGCCTCTCAGGATGAATTTGAAACCATGGTCCGCAACCTGGACGTTAAGTCCCGTTTGATGGATCAATATGCCAGCTGGAAGGGCGTGCGTTACCGCCTCGGCGGCAGCACTCGCAAAGGCATTGATTGTTCCGCCTTTGTGCAGCGTACTTTCCGTGAACAGTTTGGCCTGGAGCTGCCGCGTTCGACTTCTGAGCAGCAGGATTCCGGAAAATCCATCAGCCGTTCACAGCTGCGTACCGGTGATTTAGTACTGTTCCGTGCGGGTTCAACGGGCCGTCATGTAGGCATCTACATCGGCAACAACCAGTTTGTTCATGCTTCCACCAGCAGCGGTGTGACGATTTCCAGCATGGATGAGCCGTACTGGAAAAAGCGCTATAACGAAGCGCGACGCGTTCTGAGCCGCTCGTAATCTCTTCTGCCGTTGGTTATTCCCTTGGCCAACGGAAGAAATAAAACACTGCTGAAGCAGTGTTTTTTTTTGCTCGCCAGCCAATAAACTTCGTAAAATAGGCTATCTCTTGAAGCGACGACAGAAAAAGCATGTTTCTGTTAGCGCATTGCGCGAATCAACCACACGGACTGCCTGGAGCCTATGCCTACCCGTCACCTCTCTCCCCGGCGAAAAATCTGGCTAACCAGCATATGCGTTGGCATAGCCGTCGCCCTGCTGGCCGGTAGCATCCAGTTTATGGTGATCTATCACAACCGCGCGGAGCGTTTCGACGTTATCATCAACAATGTTCATGCTTATCTGACGGGCTATTTTCACGATTTAGACCAGACGATTGCGGGACTACAGCCGCTGGTCAGTCAGCCCTGCGAAAATATCGATTCCGGATTAACCGCCCATGCGGCATTCAGCCCAAACGTACGCGCTTTCCTGCTGGTTAAAAATGGTATTGCGTTTTGCTCCTCCGCCACCGGTGCAATGAACACACCTTTTAACCAGCTCATTCCACAGCTGGATATCACTCAAGCGGTGGATATGGCGATCCTTCCCGGTACGCCCATGATGCCGAAAAGCGCGGCGCTGGCGATGTGGGTTCGTAGCCCGCACGGCGGTAAAGACGGCGTTTTTGTCTCGATCAACGCGAATCTGACACCCTATATACTCTACTCCTCACGGCAGAATGATTTCAGCGGCCTGGCGCTGTCCATTAAGCACACCGCGATCTCGACCTTCAGCAACAAGCTTATCGACCCGCAGACCCTGCTCTCGCCGCCTATTCGCCAGACGCAGATTGAGGGTTTACCGTTGAAAATCTATCTCTATGCTAACAGCTGGCTGGCGGAGAATACGCAGTTTGCCCTGCTGCTGGGGGTGGTGTGCGGGCTGCTGGCCGGACTGTTAAGCTATTACATTCTCACGATAAAATCAGACCCGCGAAAGGAGCTGCTGCTGGCGATCAAAAACGATCAGTTTTACCTGGTCTATCAGCCGGTGGTGAAATCGGAGACGCTGCAGATCAGCGGCGTTGAGGTACTGATGCGCTGGAAACATCCGGTGGCCGGAGAGATCCCCCCTGACGTCTTTATTAATCTTGCGGAAACCCAGCAGATCATCATTCCGCTTACTCGCCACCTCTTAAAACTGATTGCGCACGATGCGCCTGTTTTGCAGACGCTCCTGCCCGCAGGGATCAAGCTTGGGATCAATATTTCCCCCCTTCATCTGCACGCAGAGAGCTTTCAGCAGGACCTTAAGCACTTCGCCGCCGCCATGCCAGCCGACCACTTTAAGCTGGTACTGGAGATCACCGAGCGCGCGATGATCGATAAAAATCGTTCATTAGAGAACTTCGACTGGCTACACGAGCAGGGTTTTGAAATCGCGATTGATGATTTTGGTACCGGCCATAGCGCGCTCATCTATCTGGAGCGCTTTAGCTTTGATTACCTGAAGATTGATCGCGGCTTCGTACAGGCTATCGGGACGGAGACCGTGACCTCGCCGGTGCTCGATGCCGTCATCACTCTAAGCCGCCGCCTGAAGCTCGCTACCGTTGCCGAAGGCGTGGAAACGCAGGAACAGGCGGAATGGCTGCGCGATCATGGCGTAAACTTTTTGCAGGGCTACTGGTTAAGTCGCCCGCTGACGCTGGAAGCGCTGATCGCCGCCCACGCGCAGCCGGCGAAATATTTCCCAACCCGCTAAGTGTCCTTTATTATTTGCTATCAGAGGTCAGGCCACTTCAGGCCTGTCATTGGAGGACGATACCCTGGTTATGTTTGCCCGCATCAGCCTGATACTGCTGACCTTATTTAGCCTGCACAGCCGGGCGCAAACTATTCTGACGAGCGATACGTTCGCGATTATCGGCCAACCGAAGTACGCCGCGGGCTTTGACCACTACGATTATGCGAATCCCGCCGCGCCTAAAGGCGGCGCGATTACCCTTGCGGCTATCGGTACCTTTGATAATTTCAACCGCTACGCCCTGCGCGGTAATCCGGGTATTCGAACCGAAGCGCTATACGATACGCTGTTCACCACCTCTGACGATGAGCCCGGCAGTTACTACCCGCTGATTGCCGAGCATACGCGCTATGCCGATGATTTTTCGTGGATGGAGATTACGCTCAATCCACACGCCCGCTATCACGACGGCAGTCCCATCACCGCCAGCGATGTCGCTTTTACCTTCCAGAAGTTTATGACCGAAGGGGTGCCGCAGTTTCGTCTCTATTATAAAGGCACTACCGTTAAAGCTATCGCCCCGCTAACCGTTCGCATTGAGTTAGCCAAACCAGGCAAAGAGAACATGCTTAGCCTGATGACGCTACCGGTGATGCCGGAAAAATTCTGGAAAAACCATAAACTCAGCGACCCGCTCTCCGCTCCACCGCTGGCCAGCGGCCCCTACCGCATTACCGCCTGGCGCATGGGCCAGTACATCACCTATTCCCGCGTGAAGGACTACTGGGCCGCCGATTTACCGGTCAACCGCGGGCGCTGGAATTTCGATACGCTACGCTACGATTATTACCTTGATGACAATGTCGCCTTCGAAGCCTTTAAGGCCGGCGCCGTCGATCGTCGGGAAGAGAACGTCGCCAAAAACTGGGCGACCCGCTACGTCGGGCGCAACTTTAGCCACGGCTATATCGTTAAAGACGAATACACCAATACCTCGGCGCAAAATACCCAGTGGCTGGCCTTTAATATTCAGCGCCCGATATTTGCCGACCGCCGGATTCGCGAGGCCATCACCCTCGCCTTTGATTTTGAATGGATGAATAAGGCGCTGTTCTATCACTCCTACAGCCGCGCCAACAGCTTCTTTCAGAATACCGAATACGCGGCGCGCGATTATCCTGATGCCGACGAGCTCGCCCTGCTGACGCCGCTGAAAAAAGAGATCCCGGCCGAAGTCTTCACGCAGATTTACCGGCCGCCGGTTTCCAGCGGCGATGGTTTTGCGCGGGAGAATTTACTCAAAGCGGATGCCATCCTCAACCAGGCGGGATGGATAGTGAAAAACCAGCGGCGGGTAAACGCGCAGAGCGGCAAACCGTTACGCTTTGAGCTGCTGCTCCCCTCCGGCAGCAGCGAT
The DNA here is from genome assembly GCF_016516145.1 of Klebsiella sp. S69. Classification (NCBI taxonomy): domain Bacteria; kingdom Pseudomonadati; phylum Pseudomonadota; class Gammaproteobacteria; order Enterobacterales; family Enterobacteriaceae; genus Klebsiella; species Klebsiella sp. S69. The sequence continues at coordinate 184,387 of NZ_JACVUU010000010.1, forward strand.
CGCTGGGTACTGCCCTTTCAGCACAATCTTCAGCGGCTCGGCATCGTTATGGACATTCGCCAGGTCGATAACTCCCAGTACAGTAACCGCAAGCGCAGCCGGGATTACGACATGATGCCAAACGTCTGGCGCGCGTCGCCCTGGCCCGACACCGGCCTGCAAATCTCCTGGGATTCGGAATATATTAATTCCAGCTATAACGCCTCAGGGGTTCAAAGCCCGGCCGTCGACCAGCTTATTGCGCAGATCATTCGCTGGCAGGGCAACAAGGAAAAACTGCTGCCGCTGGGCCGGGCCCTCGACCGCGTGCTGACCTGGAACTATTACATGCTGCCGATGTGGTATATGGCGCAGGATCGCACCGCCTACTGGGATAAATTCTCCTTCCCGAAGACTCGCGCGATTTACTCATCCGGTTTCGAAAACTGGTGGTACGACGCCAACAAAGCGGCCAGACTTCCCGCGGACAGACGTTAAGGAATTAAGATGGGTGCATATCTGCTCCGCCGACTACTGCTCATCGTCCCCACCCTGTGGGCGATTATCACCATTAACTTTTTCATTGTGCAGATCGCTCCCGGCGGCCCGGTCGATCAAGCGATCGCGGCGATAGAGTTCGGCGATCGCGGCGGTCTGCCCGGAGCCGGAGACGGCGGGATGGCTGCCAGCCATGCGCGTACCGGCGTCAGCAACATCAGCGACGGCCACTATCGAGGTGGGCGCGGGCTGGACCCGGAAGTCATCGCCGAGATAACCCACCGCTACGGCTTTGATAAACCTCTCCACGAGCGCTATTTTAAAATGCTCGGCGACTACCTGCGCTTTGATTTTGGCGACAGCCTGTTTCGCAGCTCATCGGTCGTGCAGCTGATCGGGGACAGCCTGCCGGTTTCTATCTCGCTGGGCTTGTGGAGCACGCTCATCATCTATCTGGTGTCGATCCCGCTGGGGATCCGCAAAGCGGTCAGCAACGGCAGTCATTTTGACGTCTGGAGCAGTACGCTGATTATTATCGGCTATGCGATCCCGGCCTTTCTGTTCGCCATTTTGTTGATCGTTATCTTTGCCGGCGGCAGCTATTTCGATCTCTTTCCGCTGCGCGGGCTGGTGTCAGCCAACTTCGACAGCCTGCCGTGGTATCAAAAAATCCTCGACTATCTCTGGCATATCACCCTACCGGTGCTGGCCACGGTGATCGGCGGTTTTGCCGCCCTCACCATGCTCACCAAAAACAGCTTTCTCGACGAAATTCGCAAGCAGTACGTCGTCACCGCTCGCGCAAAGGGCGTTAGCGAAAAGCAGATCCTGTGGGGCCACGTATTTCGCAACGCGATGCTGCTGGTGATCGCCGGTTTCCCGGCCACCTTTATCAGCATGTTTTTTACCGGCTCGCTGCTGATTGAAGTGATGTTCTCGCTGAACGGACTGGGGCTGCTGGGCTATGAAGCCACGGTATCTCGTGATTACCCGGTCATGTTCGGCACGCTGTATATTTTTACCCTGATTGGCCTGCTGCTGAATATCATCAGCGACATCAGCTATACGCTGGTCGATCCGCGTATCGATTTTGAGGGCCGCTAATGTCATTTTTCAGTCCCGTCAATCAGGCCCGCTGGGCGCGTTTTCGCCACAACCGCCGCGGCTACTGGTCGCTCTGGTTATTCTTGGTCATTTTCGCCTGCAGCCTGTGCGCCGAGCTGATTGCTAACGATAAACCGCTGCTGGTGCAGTACCGCGGCAGTCTCTACGTACCGTTATTAAAAAACTATAGCGAGAGCACCTTCGGCGGCCGCTTTGCTACTGCCGCCGACTATCAGGACCCGTGGCTGCAAAAACGGCTGGACGATAACGGCTGGGCCCTGTGGGCGCCGGTTCGCTTCGGCGCAACGACCATTAATTTCGCCACCGAAACCCCCTTCCCTTCGCCGCCGTCAAGGCTGAACTGGCTGGGCACCGATGCCAACGGCGGCGACGTGCTGGCGCGTATTCTGTACGGCACGCGCATTTCCATTCTCTTTGGCCTGCTGCTGACCTTCTTCTCCAGCGTGCTGGGGGTGATGGCCGGCGCCGTTCAGGGATATTACGGCGGAAAGATTGATCTCTGGGGACAGCGCTTTATCGAGGTCTGGTCGGGGATGCCGACCCTGTTTCTGATTATCCTGCTTTCGAGCGTCGTGCAGGCCAATTTCTGGTGGCTGCTGGCCATTACCGTGCTATTCGGCTGGATGACGCTGGTCGGGGTCGTCCGCGCCGAGTTTCTGCGCACCCGCAACTATGATTATATCCGCGCCGCGCAGGCGCTCGGCGTTAGCGATCGCGCCATTATTCTGCGCCATATGCTGCCTAACGCTATGGTCGCCACCCTGACCTTCCTGCCGTTTATTCTGTGCAGTTCGATTACGACTCTGACCTCGCTGGACTTCCTCGGCTTCGGCCTGCCGCTGGGCTCTCCTTCGCTGGGCGAGCTGCTGTTGCAGGGTAAAAATAATCTTCAGGCGCCGTGGCTGGGCATCGCCGCCTTTCTGTCGGTAGCGCTCCTGCTGACGTTATTGATTTTTATCGGTGAAGCGGTTCGCGACGCTTTTGACCCAAGCAAGGCGGTGTAGCATGACGCAACCTCTGTTAGATATCGACAACCTTTCCATCGCCTTTCGCCAGCAGGGGGAAACCACCACCGTGGTCAGCGAGCTGTCGCTACGCATTGCGGTCGGTGAAACCCTGGCGCTGGTGGGCGAATCCGGCTCAGGTAAGAGCGTTTCCGCGCTGTCGATACTGCGGCTGCTGCCCTCGCCGCCGGTCTGCTACCCCGCAGGGGATATCCGCTTTCACGGCCAGTCGCTGCTACACGCCGATGAACATACGCTGCGCGGCGTGCGCGGCAACCGCATCGCGATGATTTTTCAGGAGCCGATGGTTTCACTCAATCCGCTGCATACCCTCGAAAAACAGCTCTACGAAGTGCTCTCTTTGCATCGCGGGATGCGTAAAGAAGCGGCGCGCGGAGAGATCCTCGACTGTCTGGATCGCGTTGGGATCCGCAATGCGCCGCGGCGTCTGGCCGATTACCCGCACCAGCTCTCCGGCGGCGAACGCCAGCGGGTAATGATCGCCATGGCGCTGTTGACTCGTCCGGAGCTGCTCATCGCCGACGAACCCACGACCGCGCTGGATGTGTCGGTACAGGCGCAAATCCTCGCGCTGCTGCGCGAACTCAAGCAAGAGTTAAATATGGGGCTGCTGTTTATCACCCATAACCTGAGCATCGTTCGTCAGCTTGCCGATCGCGTCGCGGTGATGCAGAACGGCCGCTGCGTGGAGCAAAACGGCTGCCGGGCACTATTCTCCGCTGCCGAACACCCTTACACCCGCCGCCTGCTGGACAGCGAGCCGTCGGGCGATCCCGTGCCCCTCGCGCCGGATGCGCCAGAATTACTGCGGGCGGAAAACTTAAGTATCGCCTTTCCGATCCGCAAAGGGCTTCTGCGGCGGGTGGTCGATTATAATCGCGTGGTTAACGCCCTCAGCTTTCAATTGCGCGCGGGAGAAACGCTGGGTCTGGTCGGCGAATCCGGATCGGGCAAGAGTACTACAGGGCTGGCGCTGCTGCGCCTGATTCATTCTGAAGGCGCAATCGTCTTTGACGGCGAGACGCTTCAGGGGCGCAGCCGTCGGCAGATGCTGCCGCTGCGTCGACGCATGCAGGTAGTCTTTCAGGATCCCAACTCATCGCTAAACCCACGGCTTAACGTTCTGCAAATTATTGAAGAAGGATTGCGCGTCCATCAGCCAACGCTCACGCCGGCCGAGCGAGAGCAGGCGGTGATTCAGGCGATGCAGGAGGTCGGGCTCGATCCGCAATCCCGGCATCGCTACCCTGCCGCTTTCTCCGGCGGACAGCGCCAGCGCATCGCTATCGCCAGGGCGCTGGTCGTCAAACCGCAGCTAATCGTGCTGGATGAGCCCACCTCTTCGCTGGATAAAACCGTGCAGGCGCAAATTCTGGCGCTGCTGAAGGCGCTACAGCAAAAGCATCAGCTGGCCTATATTTTCATCAGCCATGATTTGCGCGTCGTGCGTGCGCTTTGTCATCAGGTAATGGTGCTGCGGCAGGGAGAGGTCGTCGAGCAGGGTGAGTGCGAACGCGTGTTTACCGCTCCGCAACAGGAGTATACCCGTCAGCTGCTGGCGTTAAGCTGACGGTCAGAATGGGTTGTTGCCGGAGAACGGTTCTGCAATCGCCACGCCGAAATTTTTCAGCCGGCAGGTTGCCGCGAATTCGTCCTGACGATTAACAAACAGGCACGGTTCGCCCTCGCATTCAACAACGGAACTGTCGACTTCGATGTCGCTCAGCGCCTGGCTGAGTTTATGCATAACCGGCCAGGCCTTATCGCCATCGGGGCTAAGTAATTTCAACGCCACAAGGCTATTTTCGCTCTGAGCGCCGTTTTGCGGAATCGGTTCAACTCTTGAACCTGCAAAACCGGCCAGCCAGCGATAGCTCTGCGGCAGACGGTGTACGATAGAGAGTTGCAGTGTATTCACGTGTTTTCCCCGGAAGCAAAATACTTCACAATAATTTTACAACAATACTAACACATTATTGACAATTAGTCCTGTTCCTGCACCGAAAACGCTTACACCAGCGGCATAGCCGTGTTAGTGGTTTGTAATATAAAAGTTTATAATTGTGCAGAGTGAACATCTTCGGGCTATATGTACCCGTTTCTGTGATCTAAAACAACTTTTTTATCGCAATAATGCGACTAATTGAGCGATTTGATTTTACATAAAAGAAACAAATTGCTGAACAGAGAAGCCGGTTTCGGTTGATATGTATCAAAAAAGGGGGCGATATCGCCCCCTGGAAGTCGCTTATCGTGCGGCTTTTCGCCGCCGACTGGCATAGAGGTAGAACAGAATAGAGCTGCTGGCGCAGAAGGCGATGGAAATCAGCATTGGCCAGGCCGTGGTAAAGGTCGCCATCGACAGCAGCGCGCCGACAATAGCGCCAATCCCAAAGCGGAACGTCCCAGCCAGCGAGGAGGCCGTCCCGGCCATATGCGGAAACTCATCGAGAATAACCGCCATCGCGTTGGAGGAGACCATCGAAACGCAGCCGATGAAAGCCGCCACGCCAAACACCAGCGCCCAGAAGCCGACGTCAAACAGCGCACACACCACCATCCATACCGCCATCGCAAACTGGATCCACAGCCCCGCGCGGAACATATTCAGCGCCCCAACCCGCCGCACAAACCGGCTGTTGATCATGGTCATGACAAACAGGAAAACCACGTTCAGCGCAAAATAGTAGCCAAAGTGCTGCGGTGAAACGTGGTTGATATTGATATAGACAAACGGGCCAGCGCTCAGAAACGAGAACATCCCGGCAAAGCTAAATCCGCTTGCCAGCATATAACTCAGCACGCGCTTATGGCGAAACAGGGTGGCGAAGTTGCCAAGCGTAGTGCGAATATGAAATTTCTGTCGCCGTTCCGGCGGCAGGGTTTCGCTAATGAAAAATGCGATCATCGCCGACGCTAACAGGGCCGCCAGCGCGAGGATCCAGAAGATCGCATGCCAGCTAAACCATACCAGCACCGCTCCGCCGACCATCGGCGCCACCAGCGGCGCAACGGTGGTGACCAGCATGACGAACGACATCATCCGCGAGAACTCTTCCTTGGGATAGATATCGCGCATCAGGGCGTTAATCACCACACTTGCCGCTGCGGCTGCCAGGCCGTGGAAAAAGCGCATGGTAATCAGCATATCGATAGTCTGCGACAGCGCGCAGGCCACCGCCGCCGCGGCAAAAATGAGCGTCCCGCCTAGTATCACCGGTTTACGGCCAAGACTATCCGCCATCGGGCCATATAAAAGCTGGCCCAGCGCAAAGCCCAGAATATAGGTACTGAGCGTCATCTGCGCGCTGCCGTCCGGCACATTAAACTGGGCCGCAATCACCGGCAGCGCCGGAAGATACATATCAATCGACAGCGGCATTAACATGGCCAGCAGGCCAAGAATAAACACAATCCCTAATGAAGAATTCTGCTTTGCCGTCACGTTTTACTCCGCGCATGTTGGCCGCCGACGCTGGCGACTTCTTCTGCCGTCAGCGGACGATATTCACCCGGCGCCAGCGAAGCATCCAGCGCAATGTCGCCAATGCGTTCGCGATGCAGGCCAACCACATGATTCCCCACGGCGGCAAACATCCGCTTAACCTGATGGTAACGCCCTTCGCTAATGGTCAGGCGGACTTCGGTTGGTGTCACCACTTCCAGCACTGCAGGCCTGGTCAGCTCTTTCTCATTATGCAGCTGAACGCCTTTAGCAAACTGCCCGGCAGTGGAGTCATCAACCGGATTTTCCAGCGTCACCAGATAGGTTTTTTCGCAATGGTGGCGCGGAGACGTAATGCGGTGCGACCACTGACCATCGTCGGTCATCAGCACCAGACCGGTGGTGTCGATATCCAGGCGACCGGCAGCATGCAGCTTGTGCGCCACCGGCTCATCGAGGAAATAGAGTACCGTCGGATGATCCGGATCGTCGGTAGAACAAACGTAACCCTGCGGCTTGTTGAGCATAAAGTAGCGCGGGCCGTTCTGCTGAACCAGCGTATTGCCGTCATACTCGACGTCATGCTCCGGCTGAAGCTTGAAGGAGGAGTCTTTTACAATTTCGCCGTCCACGGTAACGCGGCTGCCGCGGATTTCACGCCCGGCAATAGCCCGACTAACGCCAAGTTGCTGAGCGATAAACTTATCAAGTCGCATGAGATTTTTTTAGCCTGTACAAGTGCTGGAGCGGGCAACGCGCCCGAAAAAGAAGAATTTCATGGGGTAGTATAACGGGCTATTAACACCACTCAAGGGAAAAGATTCGTGGCATACTATTCGCGAGTTAATTAACCGCCATAAATTCATGACATTTACATTACGTCCCTACCAAAAAGAGGCGGTCGACGCCACGCTCGCCTGGTTTCGCCGCCATCATGAACCTGCCGCGATTGTCCTGCCAACAGGCGCAGGTAAAAGCCTGGTCATTGCTGAACTCGCACGCCTGGCGCGCGGTCGCGTGCTGGTGCTGGCGCACGTAAAAGAGCTGGTGGCGCAGAACCACGCCAAGTATTGCGCGCTCGGTCTGGAAGCGGATATTTTCGCCGCGGGCCTTAAACGGAAAGAGAGCCACGGTAAAGTGGTCTTTGGCAGCGTGCAGTCGGTAGCCCGTAACCTTGACCAGTTTCAGGGGGAGTTCTCGCTGCTGATCGTCGACGAGTGTCACCGCATCGGCGACGATAATGACAGCCAGTATCAGCAGATTATCAGCCACCTTCAGCAGGTCAATCCGCATCTGCGCCTGCTGGGGCTGACCGCAACGCCGTTCCGCCTGGGTAAAGGTTGGATTTATCAGTTTCACTATCACGGCATGGTGCGCGGTGATGAAAAAGCGCTGTTTCGCGACTGCATTTATGAACTGCCGCTGCGCTATATGATTAAGAATGGCTACCTGACGCCGCCGGAGCGGCTGGACATGCCGGTGGTTCAATACGACTTCAGCCGTTTACAGGCGCAAAGTAACGGCCTGTTCAGCGAAGCCGATCTGAATCACGAGCTGAAAAAGCAGCAGCGCGTCACGCCGCATATCGTCAGCCAAATCGTTGAATTCGCCGAAACGCGCAAAGGGGTGATGATTTTCGCCGCCACCGTTGAACACGCCCGTGAAGTGACCGGGTTGCTTCCGCAGGGCGAGGCGGCTCTTATCACCGGTGAAACGCCGGGGCCGGAGCGCGATCGCATCATCGAAGCGTTTAAAGCGCAGCAGTACCGCTATCTGGTTAACGTCGCGGTGTTGACGACCGGCTTTGATGCGCCGCATGTCGATCTGATCGCCATCCTGCGCCCGACCGAGTCGGTGAGCCTTTACCAACAGATCGTCGGCCGTGGCCTGCGCCTGGCGCCGGGTAAAACTGACTGCCTGATTCTCGATTACGCCGGCAATCCGCACGACCTTTATGCCCCTGAAGTGGGAACGCCGAAAGGAAAAAGCGACAACGTTCCGGTCCAGGTTTTTTGTCCGGCATGCGGTTTCGCCAATACCTTCTGGGGAAAAACTACCGCTGACGGCACGCTGATTGAACACTTTGGCCGCCGCTGCCAGGGCTGGTTTGAGGATGACGAAGGCCATCGTGAACAGTGCGATTTTCGTTTTCGCTTTAAAAACTGCCCGCAGTGTAACGCGGAAAACGATATTGCCGCCCGCCGCTGCCGCGAGTGCGATACCATTCTGGTCGACCCCGATGACATGCTGAAAGCCGCGCTGAAGCTCAAAGATGCGCTGGTGCTGCGCTGTAGCGGTATGGTTCTTCAGCACGGTGCGGATGACAAAGGCGCCTGGTTAAAAATCACCTATTACGATGAAGATGGCGCGGATGTTAGTGAGCGCTTCCGCCTGCATACGCCCGCCCAGCGTACCGCCTTTGAGCAGCTCTTTATCCGACCGCATACCCGAACGCCGGGCGTGCCGCTGCGCTGGATAACGCCTGCCGATATCCTCGCCCAGCAGGCGCTTCTGCGCCACCCGGACTTTGTCGTTGCCCGCATGAAGGGGCAATACTGGCAAGTCCGGGAGAAAGTGTTTGATTATCAGGGGCGATTCCGCCGGGCCAACGAACTGCGCTAATCGTCCTCAGGACTGAGGTTTTGGTTGCTGCAAAAACGCAGGGCGGCTATAATGCCGCCCGCTTTTGCATTCGCGAAGCAGATAATCTGCCTGCTGCTGGGTCGCCTGTAGCAGGATTTATATATAGAGAGACGTCAATGTTTACTATCAACGCAGAAGTACGTAAAGAGCAGGGTAAGGGTGCGAGCCGCCGCCTGCGTGCAGCTAACAAATTCCCGGCCATCATCTATGGCGGCGAAGCTGCGCCAGTAGCAATCGAACTGGATCACGACAAAGTGTGGAACATGCAGACCAATGCAGAGTTCTACAACGAAGTTCTGACCATCGTTGTTGATGGCAAAGAAGAGAAAGTTAAAGCTCAGGCTGTTCAGCGTCACCCGTTCAAGCCGAAGCTGACCCACATCGACTTCGTTCGCGCTTAATCGCTCGCTGAAAGTTGTATGGCAAACGCCCCGCTCCGCAAGGTTCGGGGCGTTTTGTTTATTAGGCGAGTAGCGTTGAGGCATTCAGCGCGAGATGCTGCAATAGCATAATCGTTTTCGCATCGACGATTTCTCCTTTGCGAATAGCCTGCAGCGCTTTTTCCAGCGGCCACTCCAGCACTTCGATATCTTCTCCCTCCGTCGCCAGGCCGCCACCGTCGCTGCGCCGATCGTCGGCAGAGTATTCAGCGATGAAAAAGTAAAGCTTCTCCGTCACCGAACCGGGACTCATGTAAGCGGTAAATACCGGCTCGATCCGGGTGACGCGAAAACCGGTCTCTTCTTCGGCCTCGGCAACGATGCGTTCTTCCGGAGAAGCGTCATCCAGCAGTCCTGCGGCGGCTTCGATCAAAAACCCATCATGACCGTTAATCCATACCGGAAAGCGAAACTGACGGACCAGCACTACCGTTTGCTTTTCACGATTGTAGAGCAGGATCACCGCGCCGTTGCCGCGATCGTAAGCTTCCCGACTCTGCTCCTGCCAGCGCCCGTCACGGCGCAGTAGTTCAAAGGTATATTTCTTGAGCGTGTACCAGTTGTCCGATAATAGCGTTTCGCGGATATGGCGAACGCGCGGTGCGTCAGCGTGCATGTTTTTCCCCTTTTAGGTGACAGCGAGCAACATAACATGCATAATCGTGCACAAACAAGATCACTCATGAAGGTATTTTGATGCTTGCCAGCCAGAGAAAACAGCAGATTTTGCAGATCCTCGCTGAGGAAAAACAGGTGATGTCAGGCGATCTTAGCCAGCGCTTCAGCGTCTCAGAAGACTCTATTCGCCGGGATCTGCGGGAGCTTGCAGCGGAAGGCAAACTGCAGCGCGTGCACGGCGGGGCGCTGCCGGTATCCGAAGCCATCGCGCCTATTGAAACAAGAAAGAACGTGCAGATGGCCTCAAAGCTAACTATTGCCCAGCGCGCGGTTGAGCTTATTCATCCCGGTCAGGTGGTGATTATCGACGGAGGCACGACTACCGGAGAGATGGTGCGCCTGCTGCCCGATAACCTCGCGTGTACCGTGGTCACCCATAGCCCGGGAATTGCCGTCGCGCTGGTGGAGAAACCGCTTATCGAGGTGATTTTGATCGGCGGCCGGTTGTTTAAGCATTCGGTGGTCAGCGTCGGGGCCGCGGCCCTTGAAAGCATTTCCCGCATCAATGCCGATCTGTTTTTCATGGGCGTTACCGGCGTGCACCCGCGGGCGGGATTAACCACCGGTGATTATGAAGAAGCGGGCATCAAGCGCGCGCTTGCGGCACGGGCAGCCGAAACGGTGGTGATGGCGTCGCAAGAAAAGCTGAACTCCGCTTCGGCCTTTGCTATCGGCGAGCTGGGGGGCGTCAGTACGCTGATCGTGGATACGACTCTCGACGAGGCGCTGCGACAACAGCTAACCCTGAATGGGGTGGAAATCCTCTACGCGCTGTAGGGCGGGTCTGACGCTAAAAAATCCCGACTCGGCGTCGGGATTTTGCATTTTAATTTCCGCCAGAAGTGCGGCGCTGGAGCTGATCGCGCAGATTCGGCGGCGTGCCTTTAATGGTTAAGGTATCCGTAGCCGGATCCCAGAACACCCGCTCGCCCAGCAGCATAGCGTCAAAGTTGATAGTTAACCCGCCGCCGCTGCCGGCAAACTTGGTTAACTGACGCAAAGTGCTGCGATCCGCCGGGAAGCTCTCTTCCAGCTCGTAACCTTGCTCGGCGGTAAATTCCTGGAAGGTCTTCTCGCTGACGCCAGCCAGCTCTTTGGACAGCGATTCCAGTTCGATTTCCTCACCGGCCTGCAGCTGTTCGTTGCAGTAGCTGTATACCTGCTGACGTACGTTCTGACGTTCAGATTTGTCCAGCTGCGCATCGGCGGCGAAATCATCCAGCGCCTGCAGCAGGCCGCGATTTTGCGCTTTCGCATTCAGCCCTTCGCTGGCGCCGAGGAAGTCCATGAAGAAATCCGCCACTTTGCGCCCTACCCGCCCCTTCAGGAAGGTCAAATAGCGCGTTGACTCCGGGTTGGTTTCCCATTCGGTTAAATCAATACGCGCCACGATGTCAGCGTGATTGATATCCAGATAATGGGTAGAACTGATATCCAGCTCTTCGTTGACGCGCATGCTGCTTAAGTTATTCAGCACCGCCACCATCAGGTATTCCACCGCCAGATAGCGATACTGGCAAAACAGCACGATCCCGCCTTCAGCAAAAGGGTATTTTGCCAGTTCGTCACGCAGGCGCCCGGTAGCGGCGCGGCTGAACGGCAGGAACTCTTCTTCGCCTTTACGCTGCCCGCGCAGCGCCTGCGCCAGCTCGCTCTCTTCAGTAAACAGGCCATAGGCTTTATTTTTTGCGCTGTAGACACGATGCAGCTCAGCCATCATCTCAACAACCGTCGCCGTCGGCTCCAGCAACGATTCGCGCAGCACCAGTTCCAGATTTTGTTCATCACGTTTGATTAACTGATGCAGGGCAATCTGGTCGATATCCAGACTCATGTTAAACTCTCCTTTTAGACCGGGCGGTATTCAACCACCGCCGGGGCGACGACGCAACCGCCGCGTGACTCTTTGCGAGCGAAGCCGCGCGCTTTTGCGTCGTGGCGAAAAAATGCGGAAAAAAAGCTTCTGCTACGGTAATATGTTGCCCTTTCACGAACAAACAGATTTTGAGTTTATGCCGCAATTATCCCGCTATAGCGATGAACACGTCGAACAGCTGCTCAGCGAGCTGACGAGCGTTCTGGAAACACATAAAGCGCCCGTTGACCTTTCACTGATGGTACTGGGCAATATGGTGACTAACCTGATCAACAGTAGCGTCGCGCCGGCGCAGCGTCAGGCTATCGCCCGTTCTTTTGCCCAGGCGCTGCAGTCATCTATCAACGACGATCCAGCGCACTAAGGATAACGAACAACAGTATATGGTGACTCTTCGTCAGCCCTACCGAGAAAAAGTCTCCCAGATGGTCAGTTGGGGACACTGGTTCGCCCTTTTCAACATGTTGTTGGCTATGGCGCTCGGCAGTCGCTATCTGTTTGTCGCCGACTGGCCAACGACGCTTGCCGGGCGCCTTTTTTCGTACGTCAGCCTCGTTGGTCACTTCAGCTTCCTGGTCTTTACCAGCTATGTGCTGATTCTTTTCCCGCTAACGTTTATCGTTGTCTCTCAGCGCTTAATGCGCTTTATCTCGGTGGTTCTCGCGACCATCGGCATGACGCTGCTGTTGATCGACAGCGAAGTATTCACCCGTTTCCACCTGCATCTTAATCCCTTTGTCTGGGAACTGGTCATTAACCCCGATCAGAACGAGATGGCGCGCGACTGGCAGCTGATGTTTATCAGCGTCCCGATCATCTTCCTTCTGGAAATGCTCTTTGCGACCTGGAGCTGGCAGAAACTGCGCAGCCTGACGCGCCGCCGCCACTATGCCCGGCCCGTTGCGTGGTTCTTCTTTATTTCTTTTATCAGTAGCCACCTGGTCTATATCTGGGCGGATGCCAATTTCTATCGCCCGATAACCATGCAGCGGGCCAATCTGCCGCTTTCCTATCCAATGACGGCGCGCCGTTTTCTGGAAAAACACGGCCTGCTCGACGCGCAGGACTATCAGCGCCGTCTGGTAGAACAAGGCGCGCCGGAAGCCGTTTCGGTGCAGTACCCGCTTAGCGAACTGCGTTACCGCGATCTCGGTACCGGTTATAACGTGCTGCTGATTACCGTCGATAATCTTAACTACTCGCGCTTTGAGCAAAACATGCCGGCGCTGACCGGGTTCGCGAAAGAAAACGTTAACTTTACCCAGCATATGAGCTCCGGTAACACTGCCGACAGCGGCATGTTTGGCCTGTTCTACGGTATTTCGCCGAGCTATATGGACGGCGTCCTGTCAGCGCGTATCCCCGCAGCGCTGATTACGTCGCTGAATCAGCAGGGCTACCAGTTGGGCCTGTTCTCTTCTGACGGTTTTAGCAGCCCGCTGTACCGCCAGGCGCTGCTGTCCGATTTCTCGCTGCCGGCGGCGAAAGCGCAAAGCGACGAGCAGACGGCAAACCAGTGGATAAACTGGCTGGACCGCTACGCCCAGGATGAAAACCGCTGGTTCTCATGGGTTGCGCTCAACGGCACCACTCTGGATAACGGGCAGCAGCAAAACTTTGTCCGGCGCTACGCCAGCGCCGCTGGCGCGGTCGATACGCAAATTGGTCGCGTGCTGAATGCGCTGCGCGAAGCGGGCAAGCTGGACAACACGGTAGTTATCGTGACGGCGGGCCACGGTATGCCGCTGAACCCACAGCATGACGCGTTTGGCTGGTCGCGCGAAGAGCTTCAGGTTCCGTTGGTGATCCATTGGCCTGGCACCCCGGCCCAGGAGATCGCTACGCTGACCGATAATAAAGACGTGATGACGACGCTGATGCAGCGCTTACTTCACGTCTCCACACCGGCGAATGAGTATTCGCAAGGTGAAGACCTGTTTAGCGCCGCCCGCCGCCGCGCCTGGGTTACCGCAGCCAATAGCGATACGCTGGCCATTACCACGCCGAAGGTTACCGTCGTGCTCAATCACAACGGTACCTACAGAACATGGAACAGCGACGGCGAGAAAATTAAAGATCAAAAACCGCAGCTCAGCTTGCTGCTGCAGGTGCTGACCGATGAAAAACGCTTTATCGCTAACTGATTGATTATTTATAAATCAATCAGTCATTTCCCGGCTTGCATTCGCCCGGGGAACGGGTAATATTGTTCCCCACAAATCGGCACGTAGCGCAGCCTGGTAGCGCACCGTCATGGGGTGTCGGGGGTCGGAGGTTCAAATCCTCTCGTGCCGACCAAATAATCCCAGTAAAACCAGCCTTTTAAGGCTGGTTTTTTTATGCCTGTTTTTCGAGCGGGGTGAAATTGGGGTGTTTCGTTCAGCGCAGAGGCTTACAGATACTGCCGCCGTTTCAGATAGCGAACAAGCCTCCTGCTACCGGACATACATTCGTGGCATCGCGCTCCGGGCATCTGCTGAAAGATTTTCGACATATCAAGCCGACCGTTTCCCGTCAGGATGTAAATGCAGTGACGCGCCAGTTGAGAGAATGCGCTGCACGTTGTCCCGTATCGGCAGACCTGGCTGATGACTTCTTCTTTCTTTTTTATTTCTGTCCAGCGTCAGGCGCTACGATCGTGGCCGCCGCCGTGTTCACTATTCACTCATCTCCCCCGCGTCGTATCCCTCTTCATCCGTGCGGCCGGCTGCCGGGAGACCGGCGCTGAATATCTGCGTCGGCAGCCTGAAGTTGCGCAGCTTCAGCAGCGCCAGCGGACCGTCGCCCAG
>NZ_JACVUU010000110.1:0-257 GCF_016516145.1 Klebsiella sp. S69
GCGCAGCATCGCCTCCGGGGAATTCAGCCGCTCTGTTCTCTGCAAGGGGTAATCTGCGCGATGCTCCCGGGGGGCGGCGCTCAACGCGCCTTGCCCGGGCTACAGGTTCATCGCCGTCTGCAGTGCGGTAGCCCGGACAGATGCACAGCATCACCTCCGGGGAATTCAACCACTCTGTTCTCTGCAAGGGGTATTCTGCGCACTTTTCCCGGGGGCGGCGCTTAACGCGCCTTGCCCGGGCTACAGGTTCATCGCCG
>NZ_JACVUU010000111.1:0-254 GCF_016516145.1 Klebsiella sp. S69
GCCGACCCCCTCCTTGTAAGGGAGGTGCTCTCCCAGCTGAGCTAATCACCCGATACTGCGCTGGATACATCTTTTCGCGGTGGCTCGTGCAGGATGACTCGGCTTCGCCTCGCCCTACGTGCCGTTGCTGACGCAACGTTATCCTTCACGTTTTACTATCGCGTTCCACCAGAACGATTGGTGGGTCGTGCAGGATTCGAACCTGCGACCAATTGATTAAAAGTCAACTGCTCTACCAACTGAGCTAACGACCC
>NZ_JACVUU010000112.1:0-253 GCF_016516145.1 Klebsiella sp. S69
AGCTTGACGTATAGGAAATTGAAACCATTTCTGCGACGGAATGAAGTGGTTGAAATTTAACCATTCTTTGATTTGTGTGTCCGTGGGGAAGTCGGCGGTCCACTGGCTGGTGATGATTTGCGCTCTTTCTGGTCGTTTTTCAGGCCGCCAGAGTGCTCAGGGCGGATCTTCCCTGCGTCAGGCCGGGATATACCTCATCAGGCTTATCTCCCGCGCGTGGATTTTCAGCCCCTGCACATTCAGCCCCGTCACC
>NZ_JACVUU010000113.1:0-252 GCF_016516145.1 Klebsiella sp. S69
GGTAGTGTGGGGTCTCCCCATGTGAGAGTAGGGAACTGCCAGGCATCAAATAAAACAGAAAGCTCAGTCGAAAGACTGGGCTTTTTGTTTTATCTGTTGTTTGTCGGTCAGCGCTCTCCGGAGCAGGACAAATCCGCCGGGAGCGGATTTGAACGTTGCGGAGCAACGGCCCGGAGGGTGGCGGGCAGGACGCCCGCCATAAACTGCCAGGCATCAAACAAGTGAAGAGCCCATCCTGACGGATGGGCTTTT
>NZ_JACVUU010000114.1:0-245 GCF_016516145.1 Klebsiella sp. S69
TACTACAGCAGTCTGTTCTTTTTCTCTATTTTCCTACAGGAGATTCAGAACAGGGCAGCCTGACGGCCGCAAATTGAAAACCGCGCTATCTGCCTGACTCTGAGTTGTCATACAGTGATTTGAATATATATGATCTGGCTACATATTTTTCTCAGAGCCTTTCCCCATGATGACCCGTAAAAGTATTGATACCATCCTGCTCTCCGTTGCCGCTGATAAGCTTTCACAGCGTGAATGGGACTGGA
>NZ_JACVUU010000115.1:0-243 GCF_016516145.1 Klebsiella sp. S69
GCGACCAATTGATTAAAAGTCAACTGCTCTACCAACTGAGCTAACGACCCGCTCGGGTACTGCCTGAATATTCTTCACTCGTCACCAATGTATTATTGGTGGATCGTGCAGGATGACTTGCTTTCGCTCGCCCTATGGGCTGTTGCTGACGCAACGTTATCCTTCACGCTTAACATCTGAGTTCAATGTTAAATTGGTGGGTCGTGCAGGATTCGAACCTGCGACCAATTGATTAAAAGTCAA
>NZ_JACVUU010000116.1:0-241 GCF_016516145.1 Klebsiella sp. S69
ACCTTGCCAAGGTCGGGGTCGCGAGTTCGAGTCTCGTTTCCCGCTCCAAAAATTTGAAAGTACCATCCTAATCACAGGATTTTGAGTTGCGGCAAGGCAGCAACTGAACGAATCTTTAGGAGCTTACTAAAGTAAGTGACTAAAGTGAGTGAAGGCAGCTAACGCAGAAGCGGCTTGAAAGACAAAGATTAAGCGGGAATAGCTCAGTTGGTAGAGCACGACCTTGCCAAGGTCGGGGTCG
>NZ_JACVUU010000117.1:0-240 GCF_016516145.1 Klebsiella sp. S69
AAATCAGCAGCACACATTTTGCTGACATGCATACGCTAATGCGACAGAGCCTTTTAAAGTGATCAATGTCCATGATGCAGATGATAAAGCTCTGAATTTTTACCTGGTATTGTGTGAGGGAAATTCTCACACAATACCAATGACACTCAGTACAAAAAACATGCCCGTCCCGGTAATGCTCCCAACTTGCTGATTTAGTGTATGATGGAGTTTTTGAGGTGCTCCAGTGGCTTCCATTTC
>NZ_JACVUU010000118.1:0-236 GCF_016516145.1 Klebsiella sp. S69
CCACAATGAAGCCTGATGCAGTCTGGTATCCTCCGCAGTTTCCGAAGCAGGGACGATGGTTCACACGCCTTGTTTTTATCGCTGTGGCGATATTGTTGGCAGGCTGTGACAGACCCGCCAGAGAAGAGAGTGTTAGCGGCGGCGGTACCATAGAAGCGATTAACCATACACACTGGGCGATAAATCATTTCAGCGTAGACGGGCAGTCAGGGCTGGATATTATCGGCCCCTGGCAG
>NZ_JACVUU010000119.1:0-229 GCF_016516145.1 Klebsiella sp. S69
GTGGCCCGGGCGGTTGAACTGCGCCGCCAGGGTTTTCTCCGCAATCGCCATCCCCACCGCATTCGCAATGCCCTGCCCCAGCGGTCCGGTAGTGGTTTCCACACCCGCGGTGTAGCCCACTTCCGGGTGGCCCGGGGTTCTGGAGTGCAGCTGACGGAAGTTCTTCAGCTCTTCGACTGGCAGATCGTAGCCGGTGAGGTGCAGCAGGCTGTAGATCAGCATCGAGCCG